>CAZKPI010000568.1:0-3852 GCA_964554555.1 uncultured bacterium | reverse complement strand
ACCACCCTCGAAGAGGCCCTGTCCCGACGGGCCGCCACCATCGCCCGTCTCGAGGGCGAACTGGAGGAGGCCCGCCGGCGGTTGGAACGGTCGGCCGACCAGGCCGGGCAGGTGGCCCGTCTGCAGGAACTTTCGCACCGCCAGGAGGCGGAACTGGAGGCCAGCCGGCAGGCGGTTCCCGGGCGGGTGGTGACGCGGGCCCAGGAAGCGGTCGATGGGCGGTCGGGCGCGGGGGCGGGCGGCCGGCGGGTCGTGCTGGTCGAGATCGCCGGGGGCCGCCTGGTGCAGGTTGCCGAGAACCGGTTCCGGCCCGGGCCGCCGGTGGACGGGGAATGGGTTCTGCTCCACCCCGGCCCCGACGGTACCTGGTCGGGCGGGCAACTGCTGGAAACGGCCGCCCGTCTCGAACGGGTGGGGGTCCTGGCGTGCCGGGGCGGGTCGTGGTTCCTCGACGGGGACGAGGAAAGCTGGCCGGTGTGGACCGCCCTGGCGCCCGCCGACGAGGGGAGCGCCGCCGCGGGCATCTGGCTGCCCGCCCTGGCCGAACGGCCGGCCGGCATCCACGGGGTGCGGTTCCTGGACACCGGAGCCGTCGTCGCCCCCCCGACCTTCACCTCCTTTGCCGCCATCCAGCGGTTCTTTCGGCTGACCGCCTTCGATGCCGGGCTGTTTACCCGATTCCTGGCCGATCACGCCATTCCCGCCGCGGTCCGCCCCGACGGCATCGACTGGGGAAAGGACGCCCGGGGCGCCCTGAACGCCTTGCGCGGGCGGCTTCCCGTGCGGGCGGCCTGCGGCCGTCCCGCCTGCCGCCAGGCCGCCGCGGCGCCCCCCGACCCCCAGGAGGCGGCCTGGCCGGGGTCCTGGCCGGGCGGGTTTTTCCTGCGCGACCCCGGCGACGACGAGGTCTGCCAGGTTTGCCACGAGGCTCCCGGTTCCCCCGGCGAGCCGGCGGCCGCCCCCTACGATTTCGGCGGGGCCCGGGTGGTGATCGTCGGCGGGGACGTGGTTGGCAGTCGCTACGCCGAAGCCCTGTCCCGGCACCGGTTACAGGTCGACTGGCACGGCGGGTTTGCCGGCCTGGGCGGGGTGCGGGACGGCCTGGGCGGAGCGGCGGCGCTGGTGATCATCCTGGCCCAGATCTCGCACACCCTCCTGCGGGAATTGCTTCCCGTGGCCCGGGCCGCGGGCGTGCCGGTGATCTTCTGCCCCGTTCGCGGCGTCACCGGCGTCCTGCGCCGCCTCGTCGGGTTTTTCCAGCCCGACCGGGGAAAACCCTGACCCCATCCGGCCGACCGCCTGCCGGAAGGGTCGGCCGTCCGCCGCCGCTGATGATGGCGGGACCCCTCTGCTTCGCGTTCCGCCCCAGGGCCGCCGCCCGGCATCCGGGTCACCCTGCCGGCAGAGACCGGCCTTGGGCGCCGGCACGAAACCAGCCATGCGGCACCCGTGGCGGGGGGACCGCCCGGCCGGGTCGGCCGGGACGGCTTGCCCGGTGGAAACCGGCATCCAGAGAGGGGCAGAAAATTGGGATGGCGGTACGATTATTCCTCAGGGAAAGGGCGGTTCGTTCCGATGAAGGGGGGTGGACCGGCGATGATGCCGGCCCAGCCGACGACGTTTCGACGGGAGAGGCAGGGACATGCCGGGTTCGCATCGGGGCACCTACCAGCAGGACCGCCTGCTGAAGGAGTATTTCCGCGACCTGAAGCGGTTCCCCCCGCTCACCAAGCGGGAGGAGGAACTCCTGCTTCGGAAGTTCAAGCAGGGCGACCCGCGCGCCCGGGCCCGGCTGATTCTGTCCAACCTGCGGTTCGTCGTCTCGGTGGCCAAGCGCTACAAGTTCATCAACGACGTGCCGTTCGAGGACCTGATCGCGGTCGGCAACCTCGGTCTGATGCGGGCGGCGCGCCGGTTCCGGCACGACCGCCAGGTGCGCTTCATCTCCTACGCCGTCTGGTGGATCCGGCAGGCCATCATCCAGGTCATCTCGATGCACACCCACCCGATCCGGCTTCCCCTCAACCGGGTCCATCAAGCGCTCAAGCTGAAGAAGATCGAGGAAAGCCTGTCGAAGAAGCTGAACCGCAAGCCGACCATCGACGAACTGGCGCGGGCCGCCGGCATGAAGACCCCCGACCTGCGGAAATTTTTGGCCGACAACCCCGTCGTGGTCTCGATGGACAGCACCCCGGTCGACCCCGAAGAGGATCTCTACCTGCGCGACGTGATCACCGACCCCAAGGGGGACCCGCTGGTCATGGCCGAGGAACGCTCGCTGAAGGAGGAGGTCCAGAAGGTGCTGGCCGCCCTCACCGAGCGGGAGAAGCTGGTCATCACCTTCCGGTTCGGCCTGACCTCCCAGCGGGCCTGCACCCTCGAGGAGATCGGCAAACTGCTTGGCCTGACCCGCGAGCGCGTGCGGCAGATCGAGGCGCAGGCCATCCAGAAACTGCGGCATCCCTCCCGGGCGGGCCGTCTCGGCATCTTCCGCACCTGAACCGGGCGGGGTCTTTCGGGCCCGCTGTCCGCGCCGATCGCGCCGACCGCGCCAACCGCGCCGACCGCGCCAACCGCGCCAACCGCGCCAACCGCGCCAACCGCGGCGGAACCGGGCCCCTCTGGCTGTCTTTGCCCCGCTGGCCCCAGGGGAAGACAGGCGGGTGCCGCCGCCGCCCCCCCCTCCGGCGGATCGTTCCCGCCATCCGGCCGGGCCCATCATCCATGGCCTGCCGCCTCGGTTCCCTTCTCGACCAGGAATTTCTTGATCACGCCGCCGGTCACGTCGGTGATGGGGGTGACGATGATGAAGGCGTTGGGATCGTGGCGCAGGGCAAGGTTCCGCAGTTTCACGATCTCGAGGCGGGTGACGACACAGAACAGCACGGGCTGGTCGGCGTCGGAATAGCCGCCCTTGCCGAGCAGAACGGTGACCCCGCGGCCCATCTCGTTGACGATGGCGAACCGGATCTCGGCGTGGGCGCGGCTGACGATCTGCACGCCGTTGAACGACTCGATGCCGTGCATCACGAAATCGACGGTGCGCGAGGCGCCCAGGTAGGTCAGGATCGAGTACATCACCGCCTCGACCGGCAGGAAGGCCCCGGCGACCAGGAACAGGACGACGTTGAACCCCAGGATGACGTCGCCGACGGTGGCGGGGAACCGCTTGCTGACGACGAGGGCCATCACCTCGGTGCCGTCGAGCACCCCGCCGCCGCGGATCGACAGGCCGATGCCGCCGCCCAAAAACAGCCCCCCGAAGAAGGCGTCGAGGATGCGGTCGCGCGTGACCGGCTCCAGATCGAAGAAGGGCAGGACCAGGGCCAGCCCGCCGATGCCCGCCGCCGCCCGCACCGCGAAGGTCAGGTTCAGGTGCGAGACGGCCAGGTACAGGAACGGCAGGTTGATCACCACGATCAGCACCGAGATGTCCCAGCCCATGACCTTCGACAGGAGCATCGAGATGCCGGTCACGCCGCCGTCGATCAGCCCGTTGGGCAGAAGGAAACCCTTCAGGCCGACGGCCGCCATCAGCACGCCGGCCAGGATGAACAGGCCCTCGACCAGCAGGTTGAGGTCGAAGGCCGGCCGCCAGGCCGCCGCTTCGGGCGACACCCGGCACCGGTAGCCGCAGGCCGCGCAGACAAATTCCCCGCCCCCGGCCCCCGCGGGCGGCCGCGCCTCCCGCCGCTGTCCACAGCGCGGACAGCGCTCCCCGCCCTGGCCGCCGCCGTCGTCAGGGGGCTCGTTCCCTTTCTGCATGGCACGCACGATGTTGAACACGCGGGGGGGCTCCTGCCTTGAAGGAATGGGGAAAGTATGCCACCCCGGTCCCGGCGGTGCAACGTC
>CAZKPI010000567.1:270-3854 GCA_964554555.1 uncultured bacterium | reverse complement strand
CACCACGGTCGTCAGCATGCCGCCAAGGATGGAAAAGACCACCTCGCCGGTGCCGGCGGCGACCACCTCGGGCGTGCGCTCGCCTGCCTCCCAGCGGCGGAAGACGTTTTCCACGACGACCACCGAGGCATCGACGACCATGCCCACCGCCACGATCAGGCCGGTCAGGGTCACCATGTTGAGGGTGTAGTTCGTGAACGACAGGAAGGCCAGGGCGGTCAGGAACGACAACGGGATCGAGATGCCGACGATGAGCGAGGTGCGGACCTCGACCAGGAAGACCAGCACGACCAGCATGGTCAGCCAGATCGCCGAGAACAGGGAGTCGCGCATGCCGGCGAGGTTGATGTCGATGATCGGCTGTTGGTCGGTGGTGACGGCGAACGCCAGGCCGGGAAACTGCGCGGCCAGCCGAGGCAGGTGGCCCTTGACGGCGGCCAGGCCGGCCATCGCGTTCCCCCCTTCGACTTTGAGGATGTTGAGGGCGATCGCGGCCGACCCGTTGCCGTGGTACAGACTGCGGGGTTCCTTGATGCCGAGGGTGATCGACGCGACGTCCCCCACGGTCACCACCCCGCCCGACACCACGCGCAGAGGGATGGCGGACAGCTCGGCGGGGGTCCGGGCCTCCTGCACGGTCTTGACCAGCGATTCGCGGCCCCCGTTCAGCCAGTAGCCGCCCGGCAGGGTCAGGTTGTCGGCGCCGATGGCGGCCAGGACGGTTTCGGGGGACAGCCGGAACATCTGCAGGCGGTCGAGGTCGAGGCGCACCAGGATCTCGGGGGAATGGGCCCCGAACACATCGACCTTGCCGACCCCGGGCAGGCGCAGGAGCTCCTCCTTGAGGTCGTTCTCGGCCAGCAGTCGCACCGCCCGCAGGTCGAGGCCGGAACCCGGCTGGGGCGACACGCTGAGGGTCAGCAGGGGCCGGTTGGCGTCGGTCACCCGGAAGATCTGGGGCTCCTGGGTGCCCGGCGGGAACTGGCCCTTCAGGCGCGCCACCACGTTGACGACGTCGTTCGTGGCCAGACCGAGGTCAGTTCCGTATTCGAACTGGACGTTCACCGACGAGATCTCGTCACGCGAGGCGGCCGTCACCTTGACCACCCCGGTCAGGCCCTTCAGTTCACGGTCGAGCAGGGTCGAGACCTGGCGGTTGATATCGGCCGCCCCCGCCCCCCGCAGAACGGTCATGACGACGATCTGCGGGGGAACGGTGTCGGGGAACAGGTCCTGGGGCAGGACGAGGTAGGCCCGCACGCCCAGCAGGGCGACGACCATCCACAGCACGCCGACCCAGGTGGGGCGGCGCAGGACGTTCGCGATGAAGCTCATGGCGCCACCTCCACCGGGAAGGCGGCGGGCAGGCGAACGTGGGCGAGGTAGGGGGCGGCCAGGAACCGCGCCCCGGGACCGACCTGGTCGGGGGGGAGGACCGCCCGGCCGTCGTCGCCGATCATCTCCGGAACGACCGGCCGCCGGCGGGCGGTGCCGCTGGCGACCTCGTAGACCACCCAGGCCCCGGGGGAGGCGAGATCGGGAAACAGCATGCCGGCCTCCAGCGTGAGGCCGGCCCGGCGCCCGACCACCACGCGGACGGGCACCTGCCGACCGACGAGCAGGCCGGGAACCGGCGCGGGCACTGCCGCCTCGGCGATCACCTGCCGGAACTCGTTGACCTGGGGATGGATGCGGACCAGCCGGAACAGGCGGGCGGCGGGGGAAGCACCGCCGCCCGGGTCGGCCTCGAGGGCGGGGCAGGGGAAGCCTGCTCCAGACGGCCCCGGGCCGGCGGGGGGGGCCGGTTGGCCGTTCCCGGCCCCGGTTTCGGGACCCAGGAGGCCCAGCTCGCGGTCATCCAGGCAGATTGGCTGACCCGCGGCCAGCTCGGCGGCGCGGGTCTGGGGAATCTGCAACTGCAGGCGCGTCTCGCGCGTGTCCTCGAGCACGTAGACGGGGGTGCCGGGGGTCACGAACTGCCCTTCCTCCTGGAGGCGGGCGGTGATGATCCCGGCGACCGGGGCGCGCAGGACAGCGTAGTCCTGGCGGATCTTCCAGAGGTCGGCGCTCTTCTTCGCGGCCTTCTGCTGGGCGCTGACCGCCTCCTGCTGTGCGCGGGCACTGCGGATCTGCTCGTCGAGGGCCTTCAGACGGCTCTCCGCATCGATTCGGCGATTCCGGGCCGCCTCCCATTGGCTGGAACTGATCGCCCCGCCCTCGAACAGAAGGCGGTCGCGCTCCTCTTCCGATTTCTGGAACTCGAGATTCGCCTGGAGGGCTTCGCGTTGGCTGATCAGCGCGGCGAGCGAGGCCCGGACCGATTCCAGCTGTCCGCCGGCGGCGGCCGCCTGGGCATCGGCCGCCCCCTTCTGGGCGGTCGGTTCGCCAGGGTCGATGCGGGCCAGCTCCTCGCCCGCCGTCACCAGGTCTCCTTCTCGCTTGAGCAGGGACACGAGACGGCCGGCCATCTGCACCGGCACGCGGATGGAGGCATGGCTCTCGACGGTGGCGATGGCGGGAATGGTCCGGAGGACGATCCCGGGAACGGGAGACCGCGCCTCGACCACGCGGACAGCGGGGGGCGGGGGCGGGACGGCCGCCAGGCGGTCCTGCAAGGCGCGGAACCGGGTGAGGCCAAGCAGGACCAGGGCCACGGCGGCCAGGACCAGGGCTCCCCGGATGATCCATCCGGCCACGGCAGGCAGTTTCATGGAAGTTCCTCCTCGGGAAGGAATCCGGAGTCAGTCATAAGACCCTGTGCTGACGGCGGTTCGCGGGGGCGGGACGACGCACACCGTCGAGGAACAGTCTGGCAAGGGCGGGGGCCAGGACCCCGGCGGGGGGCAGGCTCTTGTCGCGGAAGACATACGGCCAGAGGAAGCCCATCCCCAGGACCTGGCCGAGCAGGGCCTGCGCCAGCACCTTCGGGTCGGCCTTCACGAACCGCCCGGCCCGGATGCCGCGCGTGACGAACCCGGTCAGGCTCTCACAGACAGAGGAGAGCAGACGGTCGACAAACTGCCGGCCGAAGGCCGGCCGGAACATCGCTTCGCCCAGCAGGATGGCGATGACGTCCCCATACTCCTGCATGTGGGCAAGGCGGTTGGCGATGAACCCGGCGAGAAACGCTTCGTCGTCCTTCCCTGCGGGTATGGCCAGATCGGAGGGAAGGGTCTCGATGAGGCAGTCCTGGACAAGGCCGAGGAGGATGTCGTCCTTGGAGGCGAAGTAGTTGAAGATCGTGCCCTCCGACGCTTCGGCGGCGAGGGCGATCTCCCGGGTGGTGGCCCGCTGGAACCCTTTCGCGGCGAACACCTGCCGGGCGGCGGCGAGGATCTCCCGGCGCCGCGTTGCCGGCTTCCGGCACCGCCCCCCGCCCTGGGGCCCCCTGGCCCGTGAAGGTCGTGTCCCTGCCTTTTCCGGTTTCATGCCCGCCTCCTTGCCGTTTCGATGAGGTCTGTTCGGCCGGGGCCGTACTCTCCGGCCGGGCCCAGGGGCCCTTCCCTCGGCCCTCCCTCCCGCTTCTCCCGCCGGGCCGCCTCGATGGCCGGGCTGGCGGTGACCGGGCGGGGGCCGGGCTCATT
>CAZKPI010000567.1:0-207 GCA_964554555.1 uncultured bacterium | reverse complement strand
CCGGGCGTGTGGGGCCGGGACCAGGCCGGGAGGCGGCCCGCCCGGGCCGGCTTCAGCAGATCAGGCCGGAGGCCGACCAGGCGGGAACCCGTCGGCCGGGTCTGAGGCGGATCCGACCTGCCGGACGGCGGGAGGCCCCTCCGGCCCACCCTCCCTGGGATCGGCGCGGCGGGGCCGGGAGCGGGCCCCGCCCGGGAGTCAGCCGCC
>CAZKPI010000566.1:1130-3855 GCA_964554555.1 uncultured bacterium | reverse complement strand
AGCCAGCGACCGACCTTTTCGCCGACCTTCTGCCCGAGCCAGCCCCCGGAAACCACCCCGATGAAGGGCAGGGCCATCGGGCCGAGGCCGCCCAGCAGGGCGACGCCCGCGGTGACGCCGACGACCTCTCCGACGATACTGCCGGCGGCCGTGCCCAGGCCTTCGGCGGTCAGCACCTTTCCCGAAAGCGGTCCCCAGGCTTTTTTCAGGCTCAATGTCTGCCCGCTCAGCTTCTGGCGGGCGAGTTCCTCACCAAGGGGACGGGCGAAGGCCTTGGCCACCGCCGAAGCGATGCGGCTACCGAGCAGGGCGCCGATGCCGCCCCCCACCGGCCCGCCGATGGCGAACCCGATGACCCCCGCCAGGCCGAAGCCGAGCAGTCCTGCGGCCTTGCCGGCCACGATGCTGAGGGAGCGGGAATAGATGGTTTTGACCCAGAAGTCCTTGGTCTTGGCCTCTTCGACCTTGGCCTCAACCTTGGCCTTCACCCGGGAGAACAAGCCCTGCCCTTCGGCGGCGAAGACTGTCCCGCTGGTGAGCAGGGAGGCGATCAGGAGCAGGGAGACCAGGAGGTTGAGGCGACGGGTGCGCACAGGGGGAATCCTTTCCCATGGCAATGGAGAGGTCAGATGGTTTCATTTTAGCAGACGCAGGCGGGGTACCCGCAACCAGCGGAGGGGGTCAGGAGTTTGGGAACGGGAAGGAAAAGGGGAAATGGGGAAAAGGGCAAGCGGGGCCAGCGACAAGAGTTGGGTTGAGAGGCGTCAGGAGATTCGAGGGAAAGAAGGCAGGAGAGGAGGAAGGAGGAATGGAGGCGGTTGGGGCTGGCCGGCCCGGGCCGCAGAACCGGATGCGGGAGGCCCTGGGGGCGAGGGAAAGATGGAAGGGAGAGGCAGGAGGAATGGAGGCAGAGGCGGGGGTGGCCGTCGCGTCTGCAGTTTACGGCGGCCGCGCCGGGGTTCACTCGCGCAGGGCGCCGGCGGTGAGGCCTTCGATGATCTCCTTCTGGAAGGCCCAGAACAGGAGGATCATGGGCAGGGAACTGACGGCCGAGCCGGCCATCAAAGCCCCCCAGTCGGTCGCGAAGGGCCCTTGCGTCAGAAGGGCCAGACCGACGGGAAGCGTGCGCGAAGCGGCCGAATCGGTCAGGATCAAGGGGAACAGGAACCCGTTCCAGGTGACCACGGCGGTGTTGATGGCGACGACGGCCAGGGCGGGGCGGCAGAGCGGCAGGACGATGCCGGTCAGGACCTGGAGTTCGGAAGCGCCGTCGGCCCGGGCGGCTTCCTCCAGTTCGGGCGGCAGGCTGACGATGAACTGGCGAAGCAGGAAGACGTTGAACCCGTCGACCGCGAAGGGCAGAATCAGTGCCCACAGGGTGTCCTGCAGGCCGAACCGGACCATCAGGTCGAGAATGGGGATCATCAGGACCTGTTTGGGCATCATCAGCGTGGCGAGGATGGCGGTGAACAGCACCCGGCGGCCGGGGAACCGGTAGCGGGCGAAGGCGTAGCCCGCCATCAGGGAAAAAACCACATTGGCCCCCACGACTCCCGCCAGCACCAACAGGCTGTTCCAGGCGAAGCCCAGGAACCCCGCGCCGCCCAGCACCGCCCGGTAATGGTCGAGGGTCAGGGTGATCCCGCCCGTTCCCGTGACCGGCGCCACCCGCAGAACCGAGCGGCCGAGCATGTAGGCCAGCGGTGTCAGGTAGAGAACCAGAAGGCCCCAGACCAGAACCTGCCGTCCGCGGACCCAGCGGCCGTCATCGACGCTCACGGGGTCCGCTCCTCGAGGACGCGCATCTGCAGGACCGACAGGGCCAGGATGATGGCGAACAGGATCCAGGCCATGGCCGAGGCATAGCCCATCTCGTGGAACCGGAAGGCGGTCTCGTAGAGCCGGTGCACCATGGTGTCGGTCGCCCCCAGCGGCCCGCCGCGGGTCAACGTGTAGACCTCGGGAAAGACCTGCCAGGACCGGATGGTATTGATGACCAGGACGAACAGGATCATGGGGCGAAGGAGGGGCAGGGTGATGAACCGGAACCGCTGCCAGGCATCGGCGCCGTCGACCTTGGCCGACTCGTAGAACTGCCGGGGAATGGCCTGCAGAGCGGCCAGGAACAGGAT
This sequence comes from uncultured bacterium, assembly GCA_964554555.1. Taxonomy (GTDB): domain Bacteria; phylum Muiribacteriota; class Ozemobacteria; order Ozemobacterales; family Ozemobacteraceae; genus Ozemobacter. The sequence goes on along the minus strand of CAZKPI010000566.1, from coordinate 1,723 downwards.
CATGGAGAATCCCAGGGTGGCCCACACCTCGAGGGCCATGATGGCGGGCAGGGCCCAGGCTGATTCGACGAGCCAGGCCCGGCCGGCCAGGCCGGCGGCCCCGAGCAGAGCGTTGAGGGCGCCGTCGGGGGCGTAGAACGACTTGAAGATGGTGGCCACGACCACCAGGGAGATGATGGACGGCAGGAAGAAGGCCGAGCGCAGGATCTGCTGGCCGGCGCGAATTCCCTGGATCAGCATGGCAATGGCCAGCGCCAGCAGGGTGGTCAGCGGCACGGTACCGGCCGCAAACAGAAGGGTGTTGCGGAAGGCGCCCCGAAACCCGCCGTCCTGCCATAGGCGCCGGAAGTTGCCGGCCCCGATGATCCGGACCGCCCCCGGCTGAAAGACGTCGTAATCGGTGAAGCTGGCCACAAACGAAAACAGCAGGGGATAGACCCAGAACAGGACAAAGGTGGCCAGCCAGGGAAGCAGGAAAACCAGCGTGGGCGCGAGATCGGGCGTCTCCTTGCGAGCCCCGCCCAGGATGGCCAGGAAGATGATTCCGACCAGCAGTCCGACCACGGCCAACAACAGGAGACCGGTCTGCCAGG
>CAZKPI010000566.1:0-1120 GCA_964554555.1 uncultured bacterium | reverse complement strand
CGCCGCGGTCGACCCGCGTCCGCCGTTCGGCGGCCCGGGCCGCGACCTCCCGCCAGGCGGCACCGGCCTCGGCCAGGGATGACGAGGCGGGAGCGCCCTCGAGCACCTGCTCGACGGCGCGGTTGACGATGGCCTCGAGCTCGACCCACAGCGGATGGACGGGAGGATGGACGGCCGTCTCCAATTGCCGGACGAAGACCTGCAGACGGGGGTCGGCGGTGAACAGCGGATCGACGTAGGCGTCGCGGTGGGCGGGGAAACTGACCATGGTCTCGCGGGTGAGGGGAAGGGTGTTCTCGGGACGGGTCAGGAAGCGGATGAACTGCAGGGCCGCGGCGGGGCGGCGGCAGGTCTTGAACAGCACCAGCACCTGCCCTCCGGTGAAGGAGGCGGGGCGGCCGCGGCCGGCCGCCGGCCGGGGCAGAAGGGTGACGCCGAAATCGAGGCCGGGCGCCTCCCTGGGGTAGCGGGCGAAGTTCCAGGATCCCGAGATCTCGAGGCCCAGCCGGCCTTTCATGAACGCCTCGTCGAGCAGGTCCTGCTTTTCCCGGTAGCTGAATTCGCGCAGGCGGGTCCAGAAAGTCAGCGCCTCACGGGTGGCGGGGCCGTCGAAGGCGAACCCGTCCTGCCCGTCGAGGATCTCCCCGCCCGCCCCCCACACGAAGGGCAGGAACTTCTTGTACAGCACGTTGGCCTCGCCGGCATTCATGCCGAAACCGTGGATGCCCTCGGCCGGCCGGTGGATGGCGCGGGCGGCGGCCAGCAGTTCGTCCCAGGTGACGGGGGGGCGGTCGGGGTCGAGCCCGGCCCGGCGGAACAGGTCCCGGTTGTAGAAGAGGGTGCGGGTGCTGACCAGCCAGGGGATGCCGAAGCACTTCCCCTGCCAGCGGGCCCCCTCCCAGAGGCGATACTGGGGCAAAAGATCCTGCACCTCGCTGGTGAGGTCGAGGAGGACACCCTGGGCCATGAAGCGGCCGGTCCAGGTGGAGCCGAGTTCACAGATGTCGGGGGGCCGGCCGGTGGCGAGGGCGGTCACCACCTTGTCGAGGCCGCTGTTCCAGGGAAGTTGTTCACTGCGGATGCGGATGCCGGGGTGCAGGGCCTGGAACCGGTCGATGGC
>CAZKPI010000565.1:0-3856 GCA_964554555.1 uncultured bacterium | reverse complement strand
GTCCAGGCCCTCTGGGACATGGGACTGGGCCGGGTGGCGGATCCGTTCGACTACGGGGTTCGGAACGCGGACCTGTTTGTGGACACCGTGGGATCCTTCTTCCCGGTCGAGGATCTGGCCGCCGGCCGGGAGGCCTTCGTCCGCGTCACGCCTCCGGGCGGGGATCTGTTCATCCACCGCCTGCCGCGGAAGACGGGCGGGGGCGGCCTCCTGCTGTTCCTGCGCGACCTGCCCCGGCCCTCCGACCTGTTCCGGAGCCGGGTTCCGGCCCTGCTGGCCGCCGGGGACCTCGCGGCCTTCCAGGGCAACGAGGGCGAGGACCCGGTGGTGGTTCCGGCCGCCGGGGGCGCCAGCCTGCCGGCCGACCTGGCCCTTCTGCGAGGTGGAGCGATGGACCGGTGGGAAGGGGCTGACCACCTTTGGCTTCGCCAGAAGGGGCGCGCCTTTACCATTTTCGGCCGCCGCGCGCGCGGCCCCGACCCCTGGAGCCGGCGGCAGTGGGCGGCCGGCGCCGGGTTCGGTCTGGTGGTGCTTGTGGTGCTGGCCGTCATGTTCCACTGGACCTTCCGCCGGCCCCGGTTGTACCTGTCGATCCGGTACAAGCTCCTGGCGCTGTTCAGCTATGCCGTGGTCCTGCCGATGGCGGGGCTGGTGGCGCTGGGGTTCTCCGTGCTCCGGGACCGGGAGGAGGTTCTCCTGGCCCAGGCCAGCCGGTCGGCGGTGGATGTCATTGCCCGGGTCGACCGCGGGTTCGAGGCGGAGCTGGGGGGATATCTGGAAGCCTGGAAGAATCTGCACCGGAACCCGCTGTTGCGCGAGCCGGGCAGTCCCGCCTGCCGCGACTTCCTCGCGGCCGCCTACCGGAACAAGGTTTTCGACTACTGCCGTCTGCTCGACATGGACCAGAAAACCCTCTATGAGAACCTGGTCTTTTCCGAGGCGGCGATCCGGGCCGCCCGCACGAACAGCGAACTGCTGGGCGAGATCATCATCGACTCCTTCCTGGCCCACCGGATCCCCCCTGAAAAGGCCCAGCGGGAGGACCCGGGGAAGCTGATCCGCGGCCAGGTCATGGAGAACTTCGGCCCCATCCTCCGCACGACGCGGCTCGGGGAGATGTCCCCGCTCAAGTTCGGCCCCACCAACTTCCTGCTGTTCCAGGACGTGTTCCGCGACCCTGCCCACCCGGCCGCGATGATGGTCCTGTGGCTCCGGAAGTCGACCGCCATCCGGCAGTATCTGGTCCGGCGGCTGACCGCCCTGAACCAGGCGGGAGCCCCGCCGGAGATCTACGCGGCTTCGGGGCTGGGGGGCCAGGTCATTCCGGCGGTGCCGCCCTGGTTCGACCAGGTCCTGGACCTGATCGACCAGGCGCGCAGTCTCGGCCGTCCGGCCGTCTTCGCCGCGGCGATCGACGGCCGCCCGCATCTGGTGACCGCCATCCCCGGCGGCTCCCTGGAGGACCAGGTGGTGTTCGCGGTCCACCCGCGGCAACCCATCGACGACTCCCTGCGCCGGCTGAAGATTTGGCTGGGCCTGGGCCTGCTGGTCACGCTGGCGGTCACCCTGCTGGTGGCTCACCTCATTTCCCGGACCTTCCTGTCGCCCATCGCGGAACTCGCTCAGGGCATGAGGGCCCTGGAAGCACGGACTTCCGCGTCGGCAGTCTGCCCGCCGACGAACTGGGCGAACTCGGCCGGACCTTCAACGAGTCGGTCGCCACCTTCGAGGAACTGGAGATGGCCAGGATCGTCCAGGAAAGCCTCATTCCGCCGCGGATGCCGGACCTTCCCGGCTACGAGGCCGACCTGGTCAGCCTGACCGCCTCCCGGCTGGGCGGCGATTATTGCGACGCCTTTCCCCTCGCCGACGGGACCTGCGTGATCCTCATCGGGGATGCCACCGGGCACGGCGTGCCGGCCGCGCTCATGATGGCCATGGCCAAGGCCATGATCCACCTGGCCGGCGGGGACCTGCCCGACCTGTCGGGGGTCCTCCAGCGGATGAGCCGGCTGTTCCATCGCCTGATGGCGGGCCGGCGGCTGATGACCTTCTTCCTGTCGATCCTCAACCCGGCCGCCCACCGGTTGGTCTTCTGCAATGCCGGCCATCCCTATCCCTTGCGGATCGCGGCGGACGGCCGGTGCGACGAACTGGCGGCCGCCCATCCGCCCCTCGGGGTCCGGCAGGCCCGCCCCTTCGACCGGGTCGAGATCGGCCTCGACCCCGGCGACGTGATCGTCTTGTTCACGGACGGGATCTACGAGGCGGTCAACAGCCGGGAAGAGGCTTTCGGCATGGGCCGCATCCGGACGACGGTGGCCGCCAGCCGGGCGGGCAGTCCCCGCCGGATCCGGGACGACCTGCTGGCGGCGGTCCGCGAGTTCACCGGCGGAGCCCCCTTCGCGGACGACGTGACGGTCATCGTCCTGAAACGGCAGGCGGGCGAACCCGCTCCCGGCGGGAAGGAGGCGGGGCCCCATGCCTGAGACCCGGCCGTCCGGCGCCCTGCCCGCCTCCCCCGGTTCCGCCTGGGGGATGTTCCTGCTGGCCCTGTTCCTGTTCGGCCTTCTGCCAGTCGGCCTGGTGACCGTCCTGGGCGGGCAGGCCCTCGATCTCGAGGAGCAGTTCCGGCGCGACCGGCTGGCGGGCCGGCTGGCGGAGCGTCTGCAAAACCTGACCCGCCGCCTTCAGCCGGAGGCCTGCGTCGGGAACGAGGTGCGCACCCTGGCCCGTCTGATCCGGAAGACGGGATACCGGCGCGAGGCCCTGGAGACCCTTCTGCCCGCGGCGGTGCGGCGCCTGCCGTTCACCGTCGAGGCGTTCTGCTTCGACGGGGGGGGGCGCCTCCTGAGCCCGGCGACCCATCCGCCGCGCAACCGGCGCACGATGCAGAACCTGTGGGATTTCCTGACCGTTCCCGACGTCGCCTCGGCCGCGGCGTTCCTGGCCAGGAACCAGAAAGCCTGCGAACTGGTCTTCGGCACCCCGTTCCTGCTGTTCCGCGTCCGGTCGGCGGAAGCCACCCTCCTGCCGCTCCGGTCGGTGGATCCCGCGGGTTTCTGGTTCTGGGAGCGGTCGGCGCCCGGCGCCCGCAGTGGGTGCCTGATTCTGGTGAAGACCCGGCCCACCGTCGGCGGCCTGCTGGCGGTGATTCCTCCCCGCGTCCGGGCCCCCCATCGGCTGTTTTTGTCCGAGACGGGCGGCGCCGCCTGGACCTTCCCCGCCACCGGAACGTCGCCGGCGGCCGCCGGGGTGCGCGACGCCCTGTTCGAGCGGCGCGCGCCCTGGATCTACCGGGACGGCCGGCTGTGGGTGGGCTCGGACCTTCCCCCGCTGGAGCTGGTGCTGGCGGTCGAGGCGCCCCAGCTCGATTTCGGGGCGGCCCGGCAGGCTTTCCGTCTGCTGATGGCCCTGACCCTCCTGGGCCTGGCGGGTTTCTGGTTCCGGTGGATCGTCCGCCGGCGGGTCGCCTTCCTGTCGATCCGGACCAAGCTGTTCCTGTTTCTCGTCTACGTGGTCGGCCTGCCCCTCCTCGGCGTGGGCTTTCTGGGGTGGCAGACGGTGCGCCACCGGGAGACCCTTCTGCAGACCGAGGCGGTGCAGGCCGCGGCCACCGGGCTGGTGTCCCTCGACCTGGGCCTGGCCGAGGCGAACCAGGCCCTGCTGCGCGATTGGCGGCGACTGCGCGACACCCCCGGCCTGGCCCGGGGCGACCTGACCGGCCTGCGCCGCCGGGCGGCCGCCTGGTACCGCCGGCAGGACCTGTTCATCTGCGAGGTGTATGACTGGCATCTCCGGCCGGTCCTCGGTCTCAACGAGAATCCCGAGATCCTCAACGTCCGTTCCCTGATGA
>CAZKPI010000564.1:0-3859 GCA_964554555.1 uncultured bacterium | reverse complement strand
CGGCCGCCGCCGGGGACCCGGGCCCCCTCGACCCGGCCGGCGACCTGCTGTGGCACCCCGCCTTCCCCGATCTGCTGGTCCGGGCCTGCCTGGTCGGGGCCGAAACCCGCCTCGCCGCCGGGGACGGGGCGACGGCCCGCTGGTGGCTCGGGTTCGCCCGCCAGGGGGTCGAACGGTTGCCCGGCGCCGGCCGCTCCCGGTGGGAGACCCTGGACCGTCTGGCCCACCAGGCGGAGGAAACCGACGGCCCCATGGCTGAGGGCGGCGCGGCTGTCCCGCCCCGCCCTCAGGGGCGGCCAGGGGATGGGGCCGACCTCGCTCCTTCCCCCCCGCCGAACGGGTTGGCCGCCCTGGCTGGGGTGCTCGACCGCCACCGCCGGCTGTTCGGCGACCGGCCGCCGCCCGAGCTCGACCCCGCGCTCCCCGAAGAACTGAACATCATCCGCCGCAGTCTCGCCAGGCCCCCCCTGGTCGCGGTCATGGGGGAGTTCAACGCCGGCAAGTCGACCTTCCTCAATGCCTTGCTGGAAACCACCATCCTGCCGGTGGGGGTCACCCCGACCACCCGTCTGCCCTGTGTGGTCCGATGGGGGCCGGCCCCGCTGGCCCTGGCCCTCGACGCCGGCGGCGGCTTTACCGCCCACCCCCTGACGGAAGTGGCGGACCTGCTCGATCAGCGGAAGGCCATCCCGGGTGGCCGTGAACTGGTCCTCATCGAGGTGTACGCCCCCCTGCCGGTATTGCGCGACCTCTGGTTCGTTGACATGCCCGGGTTGAATTCCCGGTTTGCCCGCCATCAGCGGCAGGCCGAATCCTTCCTGCAGGAGGCGGACCTCGTGATCTGGGTAACCAGCGCCACCCAGCTGGGACAGGCCTCCGAGCGGGAAGCCCTGACCCGCCTGGTGCGGCCGTTCCAGCCGGTGCTGGCTGTCCTCAACCGGCTTGACGAAGTCGACGAGGCCGAGCGCCCGGCGGTGATCGAGGCCCATCAGGCCTTCATGGCCGGGCTGGCGGAAGGGGCGGCGGCGGTGGCCGCCCGCCCGGCCGGGGCCGATCCCGCCCTCCGCCGGACCTGGGACAGATGGTTCGAGCCCTGGCGTTCCGGGGCCGCCGTCCGCCATCGGGAGGCCCTCCGCCGCCGCGCCAGGGAACTGGCCCTCAGGACCGACGAATCCTTGCGGTCCTTCCGCGATCGCTTCGCCGTTCTGGCCGGCCCCCTGCCTGGATTGGCGGAACTCCTCGCCGGCCCGGTCGGGGAGGTCCTGCCGGGCGGCCATGAGGACCGGGAGGCTTGGCGGACCCTGGGCCGGCGGATCCGGGGCCTGCTGGAGGTGCCGCCGCCGCGCAGTGTCCCCTGGCGGGCGCAGATCGAGGCCCAGCTCCAGGAACTGGAAGAGGCCATGGCGGGCACCTTCCTCCGGGTGCTGGTCAGGGAGGCGGAAGGCCTGTTGTTCCCCTGTCTCGAGCGATGGCGGCGGCTCACCACCCTCCCGCCTTTCCAACAGGGGGGGGCCTGGGTGACCGGCCTGCAGGCCCGGAGCCGGACCCGACTGGCGGGGGCCCGGGCCCTCCTGTCCCGAGCCTTCTGGGAAGCGGCGCAGGAGCTGACCACCCTGGGGGACAACGGACTGGACCCGGATCCGGTCCTTCCCATGGCCGCGGCTCTCGAGCAGACCGCCCGTCGCTGGCTGGCCGAGTTCCGCCACGGGCTGTGGCAGGCGAACCGGTGGTTCACCCAATGGTCGCAAAGCCTGATGGATGCTGTGGAACATGCCTCCCTCACCCCGTTCCTCGAGACCGTTCGGGAAACCGGGGCGGTCCTGCAGATGCCTGACCAACCTTCGGAAACCGGGAAACCGGATGTCTCCTCCTGAAACGGCGGGCCCGGCCCCGTCGCGCCTGGCCTCTGTCCGGGCCTGGAATGCGGTTGCGCTGATCCTGGCGACGGCCCTTGTCTGCTGGCCTCCTGGGTGGGCGGGGGGCCTCCCGGAACTCGACCGGGCCCTGCGGATCGGCTGGGGCAACCTGTTCCTGACCCCGGCTTTTTACGGGCTGGTTCTGTTGTTCATCCTCCTCGGAAAGCTGGTTGCCCGGTCCCGCGGGGGGACTCAAGACGGCTCCCCGCCCCCGACGGGAAACCCGGCTTGAGCATGCCCGCAAGAAGGGTGTTCCTGCCAACGGCCGCCAAGGCCGGGGCCCCTGACACAAGTCGGGAGATCACCGGAAAAGGGGCTGGCGGAAGCCAGGTGCCCTCGTCAGGGCCGGTTCTGGTTTTCCCTCCCCTGAGATCCGATTGCCGGGTGTAACTTTGAAGTTTGGGAAGGGAAAGATTAGAATGAAACGACCAGACAGGAGGTTGGCATGAAAACGCGAACCGGTTCCCCCTGGCTTCTCGGCCTGTTGCTGGCGGCCTTTGTCGGCACCCTGACCCTGGGCCCTCTCGGGGCCGAGGATATGGATACGATTCTCAACCAGCACATCCCCAGCGGCACTGGAAGCGGCACCGGCACCTCCGCCGCTACCCCTGCGGCTTCCCCGGCCGCCCCCGCCACGGCGAGTCCGACGGTGTCGACTCCCGGCGCTCCCCCCAAGGAGCTCGAGGCCGCGCTGGCGATGATCGAGAAGATCCTCAGCCTGCTCGAAGGCATCGCCGCGAAGATCCCCGAGATCGCCAAGGCCCCGGCCAAGGACGACAAGTATCCGTGCCAGGGCACCGTCCGGGTCAACACCTCGCTGAACATCCGCACCAGTCCGTGGGGCAAGATCATCGGCAGTTTCCACGAGGGCGACCAGGTCAGGATTCTCGGCCGGGAAGGGGCCTGGTACCGCATCTCCTGGCACGGCCGGACCGTCTATTGCCATGCCAACTACATCGACGCCCCCGGGGCCCCCGCCGGGCACACGCCGGTGGTGCGGCCGGGCTCTTCGTCCTCCTCGTCCGGGTCCTCTCACCCTGCGCCCGAGCCCGTTTCCACCGGGTCCGGGCGGTTCGGGGCCAAACCCTGCCAGCCGATGCCCTCGCGGGCCAGTTCGGAATTCGGCATGCGGCGGCATCCCACCAAGGGCACCTACAGCATGCACAACGGCATCGACCTGCCCGTTCCCACCGGCACCCGCCTCAACGCCCTCGGGGACGGGGTCGTCACCTCGGTGGGCTACGAGCCGGGCGGCGGCAATTTCATCATCGTCAAGTATGACAACGGCCTCGAATCCTTCTACTGCCACCTTCAGCGGTCGACGGTGAAGAAGGGCCAGCGGGTGTCCATGGGCCAGGAGATCGCCAAGTCCGACAACACCGGCGCCTGGACCACCGGCCCCCACCTGCACATGGCCATCAAGAAGGGCGGAAAGTACATCAACCCCCGTTCCGTCCTCAAGCTTCCCTGAGGCAAAGGAGATCCTCCATCCATGAACCGATTCCCCTTCGTTCTTGCCCTCGTCTTCGCCCTGATGGCGGCCGGCAGTCTGGCGGCCGCCTCCTTCGAGGTGGTCACCATCGACTCCCTGCGGTTCGAGGCGGGCCTCGCCTCCCAGGCGGTCGCCCCGACCCCGTATCTGGCGATCCCCTTCGGGCCCGGCCCCGACCAGGTGGGCGGCGCCGACCAGGATGCCAGGCACCTGACCGACGGGGTGCCCAACGCCTTCTTCCCGACCGCCGACGGCTCGGTCTGGGTGCTCGATGCCGTGAACCAGGCTCTCAAGCGCTTCTCGCCCGACGGGAAGCCGATGGCCCAGGTGTCTGTGGCCGCCCTGACGCCCAAGGACAACCTCGTCTGCCGCGACGTGGCTCCCGGCCCCGGCGACGGCTTTTACGTCCAGGTTCCGCAGGAAGGGAAGGTCGTGCGGATCGACGGCACCG
>CAZKPI010000563.1:1139-3875 GCA_964554555.1 uncultured bacterium | reverse complement strand
GGGTCAGTCCCTCCAGTTTCCTCCCAGCGGTGAGGTGGGTCAGCGACCGCTGGGGCGGTGGGTCAGTCCCCGACCGCTGCTAGCACCCAGAGAACGGGGCCTGGACTTCCCCGGCGGTCGATCAAACGGCGAGGCCGGGCCCGATGCTGATCTGGCTGATGAGCCAGAGGAGAAGGGTCCGGGGCGCTTCCCGACAGGACCGGACGCAAAGGTAGCTCAAGGTAGCAGGCCGCTCCCAGCCGCCGGAACCACGGGCCGCCCTTCCCAAGGCGGGCGGTGGCCGGGTCAGGTCGGGCAACTGGCGGGTCGCGCCCTTCCCTGGTCCCTGGCTTGGGCTCAGAAGTCGGCGTCGAAGTTCACCATCACGGTCCGGCCGTAGGACGGGGCGAAGAGGTTGGAGGCCGAGGTCGTCTCATAGCGGTCGTCGAGGAGGTTCTTCACCACCAGACTCCAGGTCCGGCCCTGGCCGCGGGCGTTGACATGGCGTTTGCGCAGGGACAGGTTCAGGTCGGTGTAGTCGCCGTTCTGGTAGGGGAAGACCTTGTTGACGGCCGCCCCCTTGGCGGTGGTGCCGGTGGTCAGGGTGGTCGTGGTCTGGGTCTCGCCCATGGAGATTCCATACAGCTCGGCGGTCAATTCGCGCGGGCCATGGTAGAGCAGGGAGAAGTGGTAGTTGATTTCGGGCTGGGTCACGTCGTCGGGAGAGTAGTCCATCTGCCCCATGCCCACCCGCAGGTCGAAGTGCCGCCCCAGGCCGGCTTTCACCGTGATCTCGGCCCCCCTGACCTTGGTCGTCTGGTTCCGGAAGATCCGGATGAAGGTCGTGGTGGCCACGGCATCGGCCACGGTGCCGGCGTCGATCAGCGCATCCTGCTTGTCGTTGGTGAAGAAGTTCAGGTTGAGGCTGGTGTTTCGCCACCGGGGGAAGATGTGCTCATAGCCGAGATTGACCAGGTTGTCCCGCTCGTTGGTGAGGGCGGTCCCGGAGGCGGTCGCATACCGGTCGACGGGGGAAACCTCGATCGAGCCGTAGCGGAGGGCGACCGTGTCGCGGTCCGAGGGCTTCCAGGTCAGGCCGGTCGAGAAGTTGTCGCGCGGATCTTCCCACTGGTTTCGCAGAACCCGCGGCGAGGTGTTCGGGTTGGCCGCGGTCTGGAGGAAGCGGAACCGGTCCTCGGTGATCATATACCGGCGGTCCCGCCGGTACCCCGCGTCAAACACCCAGTGGTCGCTGCCAAACGGCACCTCACCCTGGAGGTAATAGGAATGCTTCTCGTCCTCGTTGTCCCGGTTTTCCCAATACAGCTTGCCGGTGGGGTTGTGCCAGTGGTCATAGAGATAGACGGCGCGGGTGATGACGTTGCGGGCCCACTTCGAGGTGTGGCGGATGGCGTAGGCCGTGGTGGTCTCGATCACGTGGTGGGGACTGCCGTGCCCCACTCCCAGATAGCTTGGCCACCTGCCGCGGGGGTTGAAGAAGTCGTTGGTCACGTGGACCCGCGACCACTGCAGGTCGGTCTTCTGCGTGCCGGTCCAGGCGTGCTGGTATTTCAGGTCGACCAGGGTGTTGATCCAGTCCTCGTATCGCCAGCCGTTGGTCTCATCCGACACGATCGACACGGTCTGGTAGAAAAACCGGTCGGGAACCTGTCCCCGCACGTTCTCGTCGATGGGGATGCCGAATGCGCCGGCATCGCGCCGGACATGCACCTCAAGCTTGTCCCGCGGGGACAGGTCGTGAAGGACCTTCAGGGCCAGGCTCTGGTGTTCCTCGTCGGCATTCTTGCCCTCGGGCCCGAGGGTGGCAAATGCGCCGGCGGACAGGACGAACGCGGAACGGTCGGACCAGCGGTTCGAAAAACGGAGCTTCAGATCCTTGGTGCCGTAGGTCCCGTAGCCGAGGGACAGCCAGCCGTGCTCGCCCGGCCCGGGCTGGCGGGTGCGGATGTGCACGAGGCCGCCGCGGAGGGTGCCGTAGATCATGGCGCTGGAGTCCTTGATCAGCTCGATCGCTTCGATCTGGTCGGTGCCCATCACGTCAAGGATGCGGTCGTCCCCCCGCATCGAGCTGTTGGAGTTGCCGTCCTGGATGGGAGTGCCGTCGAGGACCAGGGAAGTCCGGTCGCCCCGAAAACTGAAAAAGTGGCGGTATTTGCGGTTCTGTCGGGTGAAGATGAGGTTCGGACTGACGTAGCGCATCGCCTCCCCGGCGTCGGCGGGAAGGCGCCGGGTGATGTCCTCATGGTTGAGGCGCTCGGTGAACGGCTCATCGTTGGCCGGGGTGACCAGGGGGTCCGCGAGCGGATCAGAGGGCCGCTCGCCGGTGATCGCGATGGGGGGAAGCGTGGTCGCCCCAACGGTGGCGGGACCGTTCTCCCCGTCGGCGGCCGCCGGGGTGCCGGCCGCGGCGGGGGGGGGCAGAGTGGCTCCCAACCACAGCCCGACGGTCAGCAGGACCGTCCAGAGGCCTGCGGGACGACAAGAGGAAGGCCGCCGGCGCGATGGGGTGGAGCGGCGTTGGGGCACGGATGCGGTGAAGAGATTCATGGCGTGGCCTTTCCCAGGTCACTGGCCATCGAAGCGATGCCAGGGTTCCAGCGGAAGGAGTTGGAAACCTTCCGGGAGAATTTCTTCAGATGGGCGGTCATGGTGGCCGCCAGGGCCGACAGGCTGGCCGTGTCGGGGGCGAACTGGTCGATGGTCTTGTTCGCGGCGCCGGGCCAGAAGGAGTAGGCG
>CAZKPI010000563.1:0-1069 GCA_964554555.1 uncultured bacterium | reverse complement strand
GACGCCTGATCCGGAACGCCGACAGCGAGGCGGTCGGCGAGCCGGCCGCGTCGCCGACGGCGAAGATGTTGACCAGGAACTGGCCGGGCGCCACATCTTCCAGGGTCAGGGAGGCGGTCAGGACGTTGCCTGCCGCGGTCAGCGACCGGGTTTTGGCAAAAGTGCCGTCTTTGGTATTGGAAAGTTGCAATTCATACGATCCAGTGGCGGGAAACACCATCGTCGCGTCGGCCGTGGCCGTCACGCCCGCCTGTATTCCGCCCAGGGTCGGGGCAGTCGCCATGGGTTGGCGCGATCCGCCTTTACAGCCGTGGGGGAGAATGATGGCCGCGGCCATCATCGCCCCCAGAAACAACCGCCGGACACTACGCATCGTTTGCTCCCTCCAGTCCAAATATCAGGAATTCGCGTTCAAAGTAGTTGAAAGAACTTGGCAAAGTCAAGAAAGAAAATGATTTTTCGCATTCTTGTGCTATTTAAGGCTACTCCGGCTCGCTCTGGCCGCGTCGCCAAGGGTTGCGTTCGCCCTGGAGTGGGAAATGTGGGAAACGTCCGGTCAGGGTATACATCCACCCATGGGCCGTCTGGATGGAGTCACCCGGCTCCTGCACCGGGCAACGGAATGGTTCGAGCGGTTTCTGGCCGTCTGCCTCTTCCTGGGGGTGGTGTCTTCACCGTCCAGTCGGCGTGGGCTTTCAGGGCCATGGACTGGTCACAGACCGAGTCGATCCACGTGCTGATCTACCGGGTCCTGCTGGCGGTCATCGCCCTGGAATTGATCCGGACCCTGATGACCCACGAACTGCAGTCGGTTCTCGAGCTCCTGGCCTTCGTCGTGGCGCGCAAGACCCTCAAGCCCGACCTGTCGGTCTACGACATCTTCCTGAGCGTCGTGGCTTTTGCCATCCTGCTGGTCTGCCGGCGCTATCTGTTCCTTCCTGCTCCCGCGCCGGCCGCAGTGCCGCTGGCGGTGGGAGAATCCCCCTCCGCCTCAGGGAACCCCCCGGGCCCCCGCCGGTGAGCGACAACCCCGGTGCCGACCCTGGGAAGAGGGAAGCGGGCCGCCCCT
>CAZKPI010000562.1:3161-3875 GCA_964554555.1 uncultured bacterium | reverse complement strand
CCACGAGAGGGCGGGCCTCGCCTGGCGGGTGACCACCCCCGCGCCGCCGGTTCAGGCCAGCCCGCGGGCCGCCGTCCTCGCGGCCGGCACCTCCGACCTTCCCGTGGCCGAAGAGGCCGCCATCACCCTCGAATTCGCCGGCTTCCCCGTCGACCGGTTCTTCGATATCGGCGTGGCGGGCATCCACCGCCTGTTCGGCCGGCTCGAGGCCATCCGCCGGGCCGACGTCGTCATCGCCGTCGCCGGCATGGAAGGCGCCCTCCCCAGCGTCGCGGGCGGCCTCGTCGCCGCCCCCCTCATCGCCGTCCCCACCTCGGTCGGTTACGGGGCCAGCTTCCAGGGGCTGGCCGCCCTGCTGGGCATGCTCAACGCCTGCTCCGCCGGCATCACCGTCGTCAACATCGACAACGGATTCGGCGCCGCCGTCGCCGCCGTCCGCATCCTGCAAGGAAGGAACCCATGACCACCCCCCACCCCGCCCTCTCCCGGCGATCCACCCTCCGGCACCCTCTCCCATGACCACCCTCTTCTGGGATTGCTTCGCCGGCATCGCCGGCAACATGGCCGTCGGCTCCCTGCTCGACCTGGGGGCCGATCCCGACCGTCTCCGCGCCGCCCTCGCCTCCATCCCCTTTCCCGAAGGCCCCCTCGGCCTGATCATCGAGGAGCGCGTGCAGGCAGGCTTCCGCGCCACCTATTTCAACACCGTCGACG
>CAZKPI010000562.1:0-3099 GCA_964554555.1 uncultured bacterium | reverse complement strand
CGTCGACGACGACCGGGATCACCGACCCAGCCATGATGACGGCCGCCATCACGACCACGGGCACGACCACAGGCACGGCCATGATGACGACCACCATCACGACCACGGGCACGGACACGACCATGATGACGGCCATCATCACGACCGCCGGCACGGGCACGAGCCCCCTCATCCTGACGACCACAGCCATGGTCACGACCACCAGCACCGCTCCCACGGCCGCGGCCTCCCCCAGATCCGCGAACTGCTGGCCGCCGCCCGCCTCCGGCCCGCGGCCCGCCAAGCCGCCCTTGACTGCTTCCAGGTCCTTGCCGAGGCGGAGGCCCGCATCCACGGCACCACCCCCGACCGCATCCATTTCCACGAGGTGGGCGCCCGCGACAGCATCGCCGACTTCGTGGCCGCCGCCGTCTGCCTCGACGACCTCGGCGTCACCTCGATCTTCGTCTCCCCCGTCCATCTCGGCAGCGGCTTCGTCACCTGCCAGCACGGCCGCCTGCCCGTGCCCGCCCCCGCCACAGCTCTCCTCCTGAGCGGGTTCCCCGCCTGGTCCGATCCCGCCATCGCCGGGGAACTGACCACCCCGACCGGGGCCGCCCTCCTCAAAGGCCTCGGCGCCGTTCCGGGTTTCCCCCCCGGATTCACCTGGCACCGGGTCGGCCACGGCGGCGGCCGCCTGGAGCTCCCCATTCCCAACCTCCTGCGGGCCTTCCTCGGCGGCACCGCCCGCCACGGCCGGCGGCTCGACGCCGTGACCGTCCTCGAGACCAACCTCGACAACGTCACCGGTGAACTGCTCGGGCACGTCCTCGACCGCCTGATGGCCGCCGGGGCCCTCGACGTCTCCCTGACCCCGACCCAGATGAAGAAGGGCCGCCCCGGCCACCTGCTGGCCGTCATGGCTCGCCCGGCCCAGGCCGACGCCCTCGAAGACCTCCTTTTCGCCGAACTCCCCACCCTCGGCATCCGCCGCCACACCATGACCCGCGCCATCCTCGACCGGACCGCCGTCACCGTCGACACCGCCTTCGGCCCCCTCGCCGGCAAGGCGGTCACCACCCCCGACGGGTCGGCCCGCACCACCGTCGAGTTCGAGGCCCGCCGCCAGGCCGCCGCCGCCGCCGGGCTTCCCCTCCGCGTGGTCGATGAACGCCTGGCCGCGGCCGTTCCGCCCAGGGCCGGTTCGCCGGCCGCGAACGACAAACGTGCCCCCCGTCCGGCGCCCCGGAAAAGGAAGGAAAAACGCCATGCCGCGCGCCAAAAACGCTGACGCCCGCTCCCTCCTCAAGCACCTCACCCTCCTCAACGGCGCGGCCGGCTTCGAACAGCCGGTGGCCGCGGCCGTCCGCCGCCTCCTGGCCGGCCATGGCCAGGTCAGCCACGACCGCCTCGGCAGTGTCCTGGTCGAGAGGAAAGGAACCGCCGACGACCCCCGCGTCATGCTGGCCGCCCACATGGATGAAGTGGGCTTCCTGGTCAAGGGCATCCTCGACAACGGCCTGCTCCGATTCACCGCCCTCGGCGGCTGGTGGGCCCACACCCTCCCCGCCCAGCGCGTCACCATCATCGGCAGGAAGGGCGAGGTGCCCGGCATCATCGCCGCCGTGCCGCCCCATCACCTCGCTCCCGCCGACCGCGAGAAGCTGATGGCCATCAAGAACATGGCCATCGACGTCGGCGCCGCCAGCGCCACCGAGGTGCAGGAACTCGGCATCGGGGTCGGCGACCCCATCCTGCCCGCCGGTGACTGGGTCGAAATGGCCAACCCCGATATCGTCTGCTCCAAGGCGTTCGACGACCGGGCCGGCCTCGCCATGATGATCGAGGTGATGCGGCGGCTCCGCCGCCACCCCAACACCGTCATCGCCGCCGCCACCGTCCAGGAGGAGGTCGGCATCCGCGGCGCCCGGACCGCCGTCACCCTGGCCCGCCCCGACGTCGCCGTCATCCTCGAGGCCCCGCCGGCCGACGACTTCCCGGGATGCGCCGAGCTCGTCCAGGGCGCTCTCCGCAAGGGCCCTCAGATCAGGGCCCTCGATCCCACCATGATCCCGAGATCAGGCCTGGTCCGCTTCTTCCAGGAACGGGCCGCCGCCCTCCGCCTCCCCATCCAGGTGGCCGTCCGCGAAACCGGCGGCACCGATGCCGCCGCCATCCACCAGCACGCGCAGGGCGTGCCGTCGATCGTCGTTTGGAACAAGTCCGATCTCGGCCGCCCCGACCCAGCATGGGTCGCCCGATTGACAGAAAACAAGGTTCGCAGCGTGGAAACGGTAGCGAGCCGCGGCCAGGGGATCGCCGCGTTGCGCGAGGCCCTCATCGAAACCGCGCCCGAGGAGTTCATCAATTCCCCGCCGATGCTCGCCGATTTGGTCAAGCCCGGGGAACTCGCGGTGTTGGTCGTCCCCATCGACAAGGAAGCCCCGAAGGGCCGCTTGATCTTGCCCCAAGTTCAGGCGATTCGGGAGCTTTTAGACGCGGACGCCTTGTGCCTGGTGGTCAAGGAGCGTGAGCTGCGCGACGCCCTGACGCGGCTCAACCGGCCCCCGGCCTTGGTGGTCACCGATTCCCAGGCCTTTGCCAAGGTCGCCGCCGACACACCCGCGGAGGTGAAGATGACCTCCTTTTCCATCCTCCTGGCGAGGCAAAAAGGGGATTTGAGCGAATTTGTCCGGGGCGCGCTGGCCGTCGACGAGTTGAAGCCTGGCGACCGGGTGCTGATCGCCGAGGGGTGTTCCCACCACCCCATCGCCGAGGACATCGGGCGGGTGAAGATTCCCCGCTGGCTTCAGCGGCACGTGGGCGGGACGCTCGAGTTTCGTTTCACCCAGGGGCACGACTTCCCCGAGCAACTCGGCGATTATCGGCTCGTGGTCCATTGCGGGGCCTGCATGTGGAACCGCCGCGAAGTCTTGAGCCGGATGATGCGGTGCCGTGAGGCCGGAACCCCCATCTGCAATTATGGCGTGACGATCGCCTTCACGTTAGGAATCCTTGATCGCGCCTTGGAGCCGTTTCCCGATGTCTTGGATGTCTACCGCCGGTTGATGGTCGAACATTCTCGCGTCGCGCGGGGCGGCGATGGCGGGCGTCTTTCGG
>CAZKPI010000561.1:0-3876 GCA_964554555.1 uncultured bacterium | reverse complement strand
GGGCTTGCCCTCCTGGCGGCCCACCAACTGATCCGGCGTCAGAATGGCCGGATCTCCCTCCCGGGGTGAGTGGTCTCCTCTTCCCGCCGGTCGGACCCTCGGCCGGAAACGGACGGTTGGGGGCGCCCCGGTCCTCCTTCCCTTTCCTTGCAACCTCCCTCAGAACCGAGGATGGCCGGAAACCGCCCGGCCGGCGGCCGGGGGGCTGTCTTGGCCTTCGCAGATCACCTCTGGATGCGGCTCAGAAAAATCGTCTGGTGTCGCCACGTTCTTTGCGGTAGACTGCCGACCTCGTCACGGTGACGATTTCGTCGCGGGAGGAGAACCGCATGTCCCATCTCAGCCATCTCGAGCACTACGAGATCCGCGGCCCGACGCTGTTTTTCTCCGGGGCCGACACCGTCGGCCTGGCCCGCCGGTTCGGCACGCCGCTGTGGGTGCTCAGCGAAGACCTGGTGCGGGAAAAATGCCGCCGGTACGTGGGCGCGTTCGCCCGCCTGGGCGCTCCCGCGACGGTGGCCTACGCCGGCAAGGCGTTTTTGACCACGGGTTTCTGCGGCCTGCTGAAGAGCGAGGGCATGGGCCTCGACGTCTGCTCGGGCGGGGAACTGGCCACCGCGCGGGCGGCCGGCTTTCCGATGGAGCGGGTGATCTTCCACGGCAACAACAAGACCCCCGCCGAGATCGACCTGGCCCTCGAGGCCGGGGTGGCCCGGTTCGTCGTCGACAACCTGCACGAACTGCGCCTGCTGAACGACCTGGCCGGCCGCGCCCGCCGCCGCCAGGCCGTCTTCCTCCGCGTCACGCCCGGGGTCAATACCCACACCCACTCCCATGTCCAGACCGGCCACCTCGACACCAAGTTCGGGTTCGGCATCGAGAACGGCGCGGCCGAGGAGGCCATCCGGCTGACCGCCTCGCTCCCCAACATCCGCCTGGTCGGTCTGCACTGCCATATCGGGTCGCAGTTGTTCGACCTGTCCTGCTTCCGGGCCGCGGCCGATATCGTGCTCGGGTTCCAGAACCGGCTCCGCGAGTTCTTCCCCGCCCGCGACTGGGAACTGGACCTCGGCGGCGGGCTCGGCATCCGCTACACGAGCGAGGACTTCCCCCCGCCCATCGAACAGTATGTGGAAACGCTGGTGCAGGCGACCCGGGCCAGGACCACCGCCCTCGGTCTTCCCATGCCCGCCCTCTGGATCGAGCCCGGCCGGTCGGTGGTCGCCCCCGCGGGCTTGACCCTCTACACGGTCGGGGCGGTCAAGCCCATTCCCGGCATCCGCACCTACGTCGCCGTCGACGGCTCGATGGCCGACCACCCCCGCACCGCTCTCTACGGATCGGTCTACTCGGCCGTCCTGGCGAACAAGGCGGATCGCCGCCCGGTGGGCACCTTCGCGGTCGCCGGGAAGGCCTGCGAAAGCGGCGACATGATCATCCACCAGGCCCTGCTGGCCGACCCCGAGCCGGGTGACCTGCTCGCCGTCTTTTGCACCGGCGCCTACCACTATTCCATGAGTTCGAATTACAACCGACTGCCCCGCCCCGCCGTGGTCGGCCTGTCCGGCGGCGAGGCCCGTCTGCTGGTCCGGCGCGAAACCTACGAGGACCTGCTGACCCGTGACCTCAACCCGTATGCGTGAACGCGCTCCCCGCCCGAAAAGCGCGGGAACCCCCGGCCGCCGGCCAAAATGGCCCGCCCCCGAGGAGGGTCCCTCCGTCACCACCGTCGATGGCGGCCGGCGGTTCCCCTGTTTTCCCGCCGCCGTCGTGGTGTTCCTGGTCAACGAACGCGAGGAGTTCCTTCTGCTGGCCCACCCCCGCCGCCACGGCTGGGAGGTGATCAACGGCGGCCTCGACGCCGGCCTGACCATCCTCGACGGGGCCCTCAAGGAGACCCGCGAGGAGGCGGGCCCCCGGGTGCGGGCCCGCCCCGTCGGGGTGGTCCACGCCTCCAGCTTCCACTACGACGAGAACGTGCGGTTCATGATCAGTGTCAGCTACGTGATGGCCTACGAGGGAGGCCCCATCGAGCCGGGCGACGACATGGCCGGCAGTCGGTTCCGCTGGGCGGGCCTGGCCGAGCTCGAGTCCGGCGCGATTCCCCTGCTGGTTCCCACCACCGGCCCCTGGCTGTTCCGCCGCGCCCTGGAGGTCTTCCGTCTCTGGCGGGACCGCCGCGACGACCCCCTGCAGAGGGACCTCTCGACCCTCGTCCCCAACAAGTACACCATCCGCTCCGAACCGCCGGCCGCTCCTCTCCCTCCGCCTCATCCCCCCCTGAAGACCCCCCCCGGAGGCTGATGAGGGCCCCTGGCCCCGCTTTCCCCAATCATTCGCTTCTCCCGTTCCCGCTTCCCCTTTCCCCTTTTCTTTCCGTTCCCGAATCCATCTGGAGGCTCTTTCCCTGCTTGCCGGAAAACGCCCCCGGGCCGCAAAGGGCCCGGGGGCGCAGGGAAAACCGGTCGGAAAAGGCGGGGGCTTACTTCGCCTTCAGTTCGGCGATGAGGTTCTGCACGCTCGCCTGCAGGCCGGCGTCGGCGGTCCCCTCGGAGAAGAGGCTGAAGTTCAGCTTGCCGATCAGGTGGTTGCTGATCTCGCGGTTGTTGGCGTTGGCCGTCGCGACATAGGAGATGAGACTGCTGAGGTCGCCGCTGGCGGCGTCGGCGGCGATGGTGTTGGCGGTCTTCTTGAAGAAGTCCTGGACCATCTCGTCCCACATCCCGTCTTTGGCGAAGGCCAGCTTCAGGTATTCGGTCGAGAAGCTGTAGGAGTAGGCGGGGAAGAAGATCGCGACACCGTTGGCGTTCTTCATGCTGTAGCCGTTGTTGCCATTGGCCACCACAGCGGCCTTGAGGGCGGCCTCAACCTTGGCGATCGCGTTCTTCAGGCCGGCGTCGTCGATGTTCTTCAGCAGGCTGACGAAATGGGCGAGGTCGATGTTGTCAGAGATGTAGAAGCTCTGCACACTGCCGAGGGCGGTCTTGAACTGGGCGCCGAAGTTGCCGGCGATGGCGGCCTTGGCGAACCCGTCGATGGCCTCCTTGAGGGCGCCGAGCTTGGCGCAGGCGACCGCGCTCTGGGTGCAGTCCTGGGTTCCCTGGGAGCCGCCGCTGTAGGAGGCGGTGTAGGCCTTGACCCAGTGCTGGACGAAGGCTTCGGGGGCCATGTCCTTGGTGAGACCCTTCAGGATCTGGTCGTAGGGATAGCCCTCGCCGGGCTCGGTCTCTTCGGATCCCACGCAGTAGTCGCAGGTGTCCTTGACCGCGTAGAAGACTTCCATCATCGCCATCAGGCAGGCGTCGAAGCCGAGCACGTCGATGTTCTTGCCCAGGCCTTTCTTGATCTCGGCGGTGGCCAGGGTGAGCTGTTCGGTGGTGATGTGGTTGCCGGTCGAATCGTCGTAGGAGATGCCCTTGATGACGGACGGGCCCTTTTTGTCCCAGCCCGAACCGTGGTTCCAGATGATGACCGCGTAGTGCTTGGCGGGGTAGGCCTTGGCGACCTCGAGGGTCATCTTGGCGAAATACTTGTAATCGCCCATGTCGACTTCGCCGAGGTCTTTGATCTTTTTGACGTTGCCCTTCTCGATGTAGTTGAGGGTGGCGGGGCCGCGCTCGCGGTCGATCAGGGACACAATGTTCAGGAAGTCGTTACTGCCGACCTTGGCCATCTCGTTCTGGTCACCGACCCCGAACGAGTCGAGGTTGTTGTCGGCGTTCAGGAAGACGAACCACGTCCACTCCTTCACCGCGGGGGCGGCGGCGGACACGGGTGCGGGGGCGGGCGGCGCGCGGGGCCGGTGCGGCCGGCGGGGCGGGTCGCGGGGTCGGGGCCGGGGTCGGTGGGGCCACCATCCTGACCGCAGGCTGGCTC
>CAZKPI010000560.1:2797-3879 GCA_964554555.1 uncultured bacterium | reverse complement strand
TCATGGAAAAATTCCGCTTGACATATTAAACTAACTTTTGTATTCTTATCTTAGAAGTGAAGGGGAAAGCAAACTCACCGACGATGCGGCGTCGCTCCCGCCCTGGCGGCGGGTTTCCTCCAGACCGTCCCGGCCTCCTGTCCGGCCCTGACCTCCTGGGTAACCGATCAGCGTGTGAGCCTGAATCTCCCTCCTTTCTGGTCTGAATCCTCCTCATGATTCCTGACCCGGGTCTCCGACCCGGGTTCTTTTTTTGACAAACCCGCCCCTCCCCGGCTACCATCCGGACTGGCAGACCGAGCGGCGGAGGTGTCCGGGACTGCCCGTCCGGCCTTTTCAGTATCCCGACGGGTTCGCCGGCCCGGCCGTGGTCCGGAGGAACGTGATGGCAACCCGGGTATCGACCGGCGTGGGACAGGAGGAACAGGACTTGGCCACCGAGAAGCTGAACATCCCCGATTTCCCCTTGGCACCTGATCTTTCCACCACGCCGGCAGGAGCCCGGCCGGCGGGTTCCCATCCTGGTGGAGACCAGCCGGCCGGCGCCCCGCCGGCGAACACCCAGCCGGCCAGCGTTCAGACAACAGGCACCCCGCCGGCCGGCCCCTCCTCCCAGGAACTGCGCGACCTGCAGGCCCGCTTCGCCGAATGGCAGAACCGCCTCACCCAGGCCACCAACCGCCAGGATCAGGTCGTCACCCATATGGAGTCCCGGCTCCAGACCCTCGAGACCGGCCTGGCCCGCCTGTCAGCCGATCTGAACCAGGCCCTGGCCGAGCGGCAGTCCGCCCTCGCCTCGCAAGGCCAGCACCAGAAGGAGGCGGCGGCCCTCCGTCACGATCTCGATGCCCTCCAGGCTGAGTGTTCCCTCCTGGCCAGCCAGGTTGCCGCGCTGGCGAACGCCCCCGCCGCGCCCACCCCGCCCGACGTTGCGCCGGCCCTGGCCTCCCTGGCTCTCCGGCTCCAGGCGGTCGAGGCCGGGCTGGCCAGCCCCCACCCCGCTTCCCCGGCCGCCCCCCCGCGGGAAGCCGAGCTGGCGCAGGCCATCGGCGGCCTCGCCCTCCGGGTCCAGAAGCTCGAAA
>CAZKPI010000560.1:0-2754 GCA_964554555.1 uncultured bacterium | reverse complement strand
GTCCATGCAGTACGGCGCCCTCGTCGTCCTGGGCATCGTGGTGGTCGTCGCCCTGCGCTGGCTGTCGACCGGAATGGCTGACCAGATCGGCTCCACCGACGGATCCGGCCCCGCCCCCGCCGCCGGCCGGCCCCGCAAGCGCCCCTTCCAGGGAACCGACCCCCGCGAGGCCTTTGAGGAGGCAGGACTGTCCTTTCTCGCCACCCTCCGGCAGGCCATCGAGGATGACTGGCGGGACGAATGGGTGCCCCTGGTGAAAGAAGGCCTCCGCACCGCCCTCGAACAGGCCCCGAAACGGTCCGCCGCCAAGGCCCAGGTCGCGGCTTTCCTCGCCACCTACTGGATCCCCTATCTCGCCACCTTTGAGGAAACCCCCTCCACGTTCGCCTGGCTGAAGAGCAAGGCCCAGGCGGTCTGCCCCCCCCATTGGCAGATCGAATTCCTGAAAACCCCCCTGGTTGGCGACCCCCCCGACCAGCCATCCCCGGAACTGGTCCAGACCTGCGGCCAGGGGGACCGGATCGCCGAGATCGCCTACCCCGGCTGTCGTGTCCTGGACGACAAGGGCAAGGAACTGCTCGTCACCCCGACCCTCGCCATCCTGGGGGATTGACCACCCCCCCCGCCGGTGGTCGGCGGGTGCGGGCCGAGGCGGGGACTCGGCCGTCCCGGAGGGCGCCCTGACCGGGGCCGCCCTCCCCTGCCTCCAGGGGGCAATTCCCCGCAGGAAACGCTTGCACCCCGCGCGGATTCTCATTACCATGGGTTTCTCCAGGGGTACCCCCGAAGACGATCATCCATTCCCATCGGAGGCCTTCCCATGCGCAAATGGCGGACCGAGGATTCGGCTGAGCTGTACAACATCAACGGTTGGGGCATCAACTATTTCGGCATCAACTCCCGCGGCCATGTCTGCGTCACGCCGCGGCAGAAGAAGGGCCCGGCCATCGATATCAAGGAGGTCATGGACGAACTGGCCCTGCGCGACGTCCAGCCCCCGGTCCTGCTGAGGTTCCCCGACATTCTCGACGACCGGATCGAGACGATCTTCGGATGCTTCCGGACGGCGGCCAAGGAGTACGGCTACAGCGGCGACTACTTCACGGTGTACCCCATCAAGGTCAACCAGATGCGGCCGGTGGTCGAG
Organism: uncultured bacterium; assembly: GCA_964554555.1. Classification (GTDB taxonomy): domain Bacteria; phylum Muiribacteriota; class Ozemobacteria; order Ozemobacterales; family Ozemobacteraceae; genus Ozemobacter. Next base: position 1,607 of record CAZKPI010000560.1, on the reverse strand, counting down.
GAGATCGTGCGCCACGGCAAGAAGTTCGGCATCGGCATCGAGGCCGGATCCAAACCGGAACTGCACGCCGTCCTGGCCATCATGGACAACCCCGACGCCCTGATCATCTGCAATGGCTACAAGGACGAGGAGTTCATCGAGCTGGCTCTGCTGGCGCAGAAGATGGGGAAGAAGATCTTCATCGTCCTGGAGAAGCTGAACGAGCTGAAGCTGATCCTGTCCGTGGCGGACCGGCTCAAGGTGCGCCCCAACATCGGCATGCGCATCAAGCTGTCGAGCAGTGGGAGCGGGAAATGGGAGGAATCGGGCGGCGACCAGAGCAAGTTCGGCCTGACCGCCAGCGACATCCTCGAAGCGCTTGCCTTCATCGAAAAGGAAGAGTACAAGGACTGCCTCAAGCTCCTCCACTTCCACCTCGGCAGTCAGATCACCAACATCCGCAAAATCAAGGCGGGCCTGCGCGAGGTGGCCCAGTTCTACGTGCAGATCATGCGGCTGGGCTACCACATCGAGTTCGTCGACATCGGCGGCGGCCTCGGCGTCGACTACGACGGGTCGCACACCACCACGTCCACCAGCCTCAACTACTCGATCCAGGAATATGCCAACGACGCCATCTCCCTTCTGCAGGACGCCGCCGACAAGAACAAACTGCCCCACCCGCACCTGATCACCGAGTCGGGCCGCGCCCTGACCGCCCACCACGCGGTCCTCGTCTTCAACGTCCTCGAAACCACCAACCCCCCCACCGGGCTGGCCGAGGATTTCAAGGCCACCAACCGCGACCATGAGCAGGTCCGCGAATTGTACAACATCTACCAGAATATCAGCGCCCAGAACGTCAGCGAGGCCTGGCACGACGCCCTGGCCATGCGCGAGGAGGTCCTCGACCTGTTCGGTCTCGGCATGGTCGATCTCAAGACCCGGGCCAACGCCGAACGCCTGTTCTGGTCGATCGCCGCCGAGGTCAAGGAACTGCTGAAAGATTCGAAGCACGTCCCCGACGAGCTGAAGGGCCTGTCGAAGATGCTCGCCGACAAGTATTTCTGCAACTTCTCGCTGTTCCAGTCGCTTCCCGACGCCTGGGCCATCGACCAGCTGTTCCCGATCATGCCCATCCACCGCCTCACCGTCAAACCCACCCGCGAAGGCACGATCCAGGACATCACCTGCGACTCCGACGGCAAGATCGACCACTTCATCGGCACCCGCCACTACTCGCCGGTGCTTCCCCTGCACGAACTGCGCCCCGACTACCCCTACTACCTCGGGGTGTTCATGGTCGGCGCCTACCAGGAGATCCTCGGCGACCTGCACAACCTGTTCGGCGACACCAATGCCGCCCACATTGTGCTGAAACCCGAGGGCGGCTACGAGATCGAGAAGGTCATCGACGGCGAACAGGTCGCCGACGTCCTCGACTACGTGCAGTTCAACCACAAGAAGCTGGTGCGCACCATGGAGGCCTGGGTCAGCAGTTCCGTGAAGGAGCGGCGCATCACCGTCCGCGAAGGCAAGGAATTCCTGGCCATCTACCGGTCCGGGCTGTTCGGGTACACCTACCTGGAATGAGCCGGTTCCGCCGCGGACCGCGCCAGGCCGCGACG
>CAZKPI010000559.1:0-3885 GCA_964554555.1 uncultured bacterium | reverse complement strand
CCAACGGGCCCGGCGGGACCGACCCGGCGGCGGCCGGCCAGGAGGACCAGCCGTCGCGGCTGTTCCGGGCCCTCACCTCGATCCTGTATCTGGGTCTGCTCGGGACCTTCACCCTGACCCTGGTGACCCTCCTGTTCGCCCTCGATTTTCTCGACATCCTCCAGTTCCGCTATCGGCTTCCCCTCAGCTGGCGGTCCAAATGGCCCCTCTCCGCCTACTACGATTTCGTGGCCATGCACCAACTGCCCGATGAGGAGCGCTTCGCCGAGCAGATGCGCCGCCGGAAGCAGGAGTTCGATGACCTGATGGTCCGCAGTAATGCCGATATCAGCCGCCGCAGTCGCGAGCTTGAGGAGGCCTACCAGAACCTGGCCCGGGTGCAGGATGAGGCCTATCAGAAACGCCAGCGCGAACTCGATGCCGTGCAGGAGGAACTCCTGCGCCAGAAAAAACTGATCGAGGACATGAAGCAGGATCTCGAGGCACGCAAGGCGGCCGTCGATATCCTGGCCCGGCAGGTCGCTTCCGAGGCGGCCAGCCTGGAATCGAGCCTGATCCGGTTCATGGAAGAGGAGAACCGTCTGCGTCCCGTGCAGGACATCGCCGCCACGATGGAGCCCCAGGCCATCGGCACCATCCTCGACGAGGTACCCGACAACGTGCTGATCTACAACATCCTGAAAGGGATCCCTGCCGACCGGTCTGCCCTGATCCTGTCCTGCATGGACCCTGAGAAGGCGGGCAAGATCCTCAAGATCTCGAAGAACCCTCCGACCCTGCCCGACCCCGGTCCCTCACGCTCCTATATTCCCCCGGGCCTGCAGAGCCTCGTGGCGTCCTCCAACGCCAACCTCCGCTGAGGCGGCCCCGCCCGCTGACGTTCCCGTCTCCCCGGGCATCCCGGCCCCGGCCCGGCCATCAGCCCGGGGCGGCACGCTTCCCGGCACCTGCCGAGCGAGGGCTTGACCACGCTCAGGGAGTTGCCGCGGCAGAAGCGGGGGGAACCTCCCTGACCACCCGGAACCCCGGGCCCCTGGCCGCTTCTCCTGGCGGATGGCGGCCGCGGGCGGCCGAGCGCACGCCGTCGGGGGTGTGGTCGTAAGCGCCGCCCCGGACGACCCGGAAATCCCCCTGGGGCGGCCCCTTCGGGTCGGTGGCGTCTCCCGGCGGATAGGCCGGGGCGTAGACGTCTTCACACCATTCGCCGACGTTGCCGCTCATGTCGTACAGGCCCCACCCGTTGGGTTGAAGGGTGCCGACGGGGTGGGTCGACCTGGTCGGCCGTCCGCTGTTGGGGTGGGCCCAGGCGAATCCGTCCTGCCAGGCATCGCCCCAGAAGAACTCGGTGGTGGTACCCGCCCGGCAGGCGTATTCCCACTCGGCCTCGGTGGGCAGGCGGTAGACGGCGTTCTCAAGGACCGAAAGCCGCAGGCAGAAATCCTTGGCCTGGTGCCAGGAGACGAACACCACCGGCTTCGACGGCGGGTCGTCGGGGAAGAAGGGGGCCTTCTGCATGACCCGGGTGAACTGCTCGTTGGTCACCTCGGTGGTGCCCAGGTAGAAGGGGCGGCTGATGGTGACCATCCTGACCGGCCGCTCGTCGTCGCCCCCGCCGGGGGAACCCATCTGGAAGGTCCCTGAGGGGATCAGGGCCAGGCGCATGCCGACCGAGTGCGTCACGGTTTTGGGCAGGGTTTCCGGCCGACCGGCTTTCGGTGACAGCCAGGCCTGGGCGATCACCAGGAACGTCAGGACGGCGAGGACGGCCGTGATCAGGCCGAAATTCGCCCCGGTCACGGCCAGGAGGTCCTGGGCCGGGGTCCGCTCCTGCCCGGCTTGCCCTGGAAGCGGAAAAGAGCACTTCGAGCAGAGCAAAACGCGCTTGCGGCGCTCCTCCAGGGGGAGGTCGAGGGACTCCCCGCAGTTGGGGCAGATCAGGGGGGGAAGGGCGGGTCCCGGGGCCGGGCCGGGCCCCTCCGGGGTTCCTGGTTCCTGTGACACGATCGCCTCCCGCCGGTGGCCGCCTATTCTGGGCAGAGGGGCGGCCGTGACGCCATCCACCCAACAGTATCACGGTCTCAGGTTTTGGTCACGAAATGCCGATAGATATGCAAGAGCATATCAGGAAATGGAGGCAGTCGTGGTTGGTCCATCCACCCTTCCACCCAGGCCGGAAGGCTCCGGCCCCGGGCTTCCCAAGGGAAGACCCCTGTTTCCAAGAGGCGGCGTCCGCTTTCCCCGGGGCGGTGACCCCTGCCCTTGGCGGAAGCCGCTGGCGGCGCCGGGCCCGGCCCGCCGGTCGTCCTTCCCTGGCAGATAACAACGGGAGGTTGTCATGTCGGAACCGCTTCTGAGCGTCACCGCCGCTGACCTGGCCCTGGCCGAAGGCCGTCTGTCCGATCTTCCCGGACTGGCGGCGCCGGCGGCGCGGCCGGCCGCCGTTCCCCGTCAGCGGCGACGACCCGTTGCCTGGAGCCTGCTGGTCGGGGCGGCCCTGAAACATGTCGCGGCCAAGATCCTGATGTTCCTCTTCTGGACGCTGGTGGCCCCCTTCTCCGTTTACGTGTTCATCGCGGGCATTCATCACCGGGTCATCCCGCCGGTGTTCCCCGAAGCCCTGTTTGTCCTCCTGGGTCCCGATACCCCGATCTACACGTTTCTGAACGGGGCGCTCCTGTTGTTTGTCATGCTCTACGTGCTGACCGAACTGCTTGATCCGCGCCAGGACCATCCCGACCAGTTGCTGGCCGCCCGGTATGGCATCGTGTTCTGCCTGTTGGTCGACGCGGCGGTCCTGTGGGCCATTCCCCTGGATTCCGCCTTCGTGCTGAAAAGCCTGTTCTTCTGGGCCTGGGCGGTGGCGGGGGGAATAACCCTCCTGCTGGTGCGCCGCCTGCTGACAGCCATGTTCTGGTAGGCGTTCCGGCCCCCGAAGGCCGCCGGGAAGCGGGTTCCCCGGCGGCCTTCGTGCGTTGCGGGCGGATGGGCCTCGGGAGATTCCGGGAGGCATCTGCAGAAGAGGGGCCAGACATGGTCGGGAAGGCGCCTCGGCCCTCCGGCCGGTCGGGTTCCAGGCCGGGACGCGCGGCCGGGCGCCCCGCGAAGCGGGCCTGCCAGGCGGACGCTTCACGTTCGCCAGACAGAAAAGAAGGGGTCCAGGGGCCGGCGGCCCCTGGCGTGGCGGCTGGGAGGAGCGGAGCTCCTCCCGCTCTTGCCGTGGTTCCCAGGTTCGCGTTTGCCTTGGTGTTCCAGATGACTGGCAGGTGAAAATCCCTTACGGTAGAATGGGTGAAAGTCGTGTCGCGGAGGAACCATGGCCCTGCGGATCTTTGCCCTGCTGTTGTCGGTCTGGCTCGTGGTCGGCGTCGTCTACAAACCGGCCGTCTTCTGGGAAAACCGCAAGGCCCAAACCCTTCGTTCCCTCATCGGGGATGCCGGGGCCAGCGTGTTCTACCTGATCCTCGCCGTGGGCTTCGCGGTCGGGGCGTTTCTCGCCCCGTAGGCGGCAGTACGAATGGACACCGGCACGCGATGGCCCGCCTGGCTGGCCCTGGCGGTCCTGCTTCTCGTCTGGTGGCGCTGGGGTCGGTATTCAGGGGAATCGATGACCGTCCATGAACTGAAAAACCTTCTCGATCAAAACCCGCCCGCGACGGCGACCCTCCTGCTCGACGTCCGGGAACCGGAGGAATTCGCCGCCGGCCGGGTGCCGGGGGCCCGCAACATCCCGCTCCACCAGGTGGCCGACAAGACTGGTGCCCTGGAGGGTTTCGGCCATTCTCGTCATCTGCCAGCGGGGGGGACGGTCGGCCGCCGCCTGCCAGACCCTTGCCGCCCGTCTGCCCAAGACCCGGGTCATCAACATCGAAGGGGGCACCGGCGCTT
>CAZKPI010000558.1:0-3886 GCA_964554555.1 uncultured bacterium | reverse complement strand
AAGGCGCCGCTTCAGGCCTTCGGGAAAGGGTGTCGCGCCCGAGGCCAGGGAGCCGCCCGTCCAGTGCCAGGTTTCGGACAACCGGTCACGGTCGGCGGCATCGGGCTCGAGGACGATGGCCCACAGGTTCACCTTTTCCCCGGGGTTGATCTTGTCGGACGGCTCCTTGAACGAGGTCAACCAGGCGTTGGGGGCCCGGTTGGGCGCGCCGGGCTCCGACAGGGTCGTGACGACCACGGCCTCCCCGTTGGGCGTGAAGGGCGCGATGATGGTGCCGGTGGCCAGGCCGCCCGCCGAGACGATCAGGATCTGCTCGAGCGGCTCGGCGTCGGGCAGTGGCGGGCTGAGGTAGACGCCCTCGCCGTCGACCTCGCAGGGCTCACCCCAGAGGGTCAGGGTGGCGTTGGGCACGGGCCGGCCTTCGGCGTCGCGCAAGATGACACGGACGCGGTTCCGGGCGAACTCGACGAAGAGCTGGCCGACATCCTGGGTGGAGGTGTCGGGCGAGACGTCGATGACACCTGATCGCGCCTTGAAAGTATGGCCGCCGGTGGTCTTCAGGTTCGCCACGATCCGGGTGGAGCCGAAGGGAACGTTCTCCAGGACGAAGGCTCCGCTGGCACCCGTCATGGCCCGGATCTCAGGATGCTCCTGCAGCCAGACCGACGCACTGGCCACGTTGAACAGGGCGCGGAGGGCGGGTTGCAGGCTGAGCCCGGAGATGGTGCCGGAGGCGGTCACCCGGCCGGAGAGAATGCCGGTCGAGGCCGTCCAGGTCTGCCAGGACGACCCGCCGGACGATCCTGACGAACAGCCGGTGACGGCGAGCAGGAAGAGGAGGCAGGGGACGACAACCCAAAAGCGTCGGGGCATGCCTCCTTTGTCGGCAGGTGTCGCGGATTGTTTAGCCGTCCGGTGGCCCGATGCGGGTCTGCCTGGCGGCGACGATGGGCCGGCGGCCTTCCGGAACCGGCTCAGGCGGCTCTGCCCAACCGGGTTGTGCGACAATTCCCCTACAACCAAAAGCCCTGTTCGAAGGGGTGGGGAATGTCTTCGGCCTGGCCGGTCGGCCGGGCCAAGTCAGGAACCGTTCCCCGTGGTGGGGAGGATGGCGTCGCGGAAGTAGACGAGGTGCTGCGGCATCCGCTCGAGACAGCCGCTGGCGAGGGCGGCGCGCAGTTTCTCAGCCGTCCGCGGGGCGAGCCAGAAGCCGGGTTCCCGCCATTCCATCTTCAGCAGGAGTTCGAGGCAGAAGGCGGGGGTCTGGGAAAAGTGGTTCCGGGCCATGACGCCGCAGACGGCTTCGAGGGCGCGGAGGCCGGGTGTCTCGCAGAGGCCGGCCAAGGCCAGCCCGCAGAAATACGGCTCGGCGTCGAGGGCGGCGACGTGGGCCAGCAGGAAGGCATGGCCGGCGGGCCGGTCGATGCGGCCGAGGGCGAGGCAGATCTCCTGGAGGCGGTAGCGGTCGACGGCGAACAGGTCGATCAGGCCGCGCTCGCTGGCCGCGTCGCGGTGGAAGGCGGCCTGGGCGAGGGCGCGGGCAGTGTTGCTGAAGGCGGCCGCCGCCTCCCACTGCCGGTGCTTGTCGATGGTGAAAGGAAGCAGGTCGGAGCCGGGATCGGGCTCGACCGGGGGCGGGCCGAAGTAGTTGCGCACCCGGCGCCGGAACTGGTCGCGGGTGAAGGCGGCCGGGTTCTCGGGCAGGTCGGCCGGCCGCTTCCCCTGTTCGCACTCGGGGCAGAAGTGGCTCCAGCCGCTCACGGTGCCGACCTTGCCGAGGGGCCGCACCCACTGACAGCTGTGGCAGGCCGAGACCACGATGTCCTCGAGTTCGTAGCCCTTCCACTTGAAGCAGGACGGGCAGACGTGGATGGTGGCGTGCTCGTGGCGGCCGCACCGCTCGCAGGTCAGGTCGCGGCAGAACCCGCAACGCAGGACGAAGGGGTCGAGCCGGCTCGCCTCCCAGGCGAACCCGCAGGACACGCAGTGGGCCTTCACGGACGGTCTCCCGCGGCCAGGAATCCCTCCTCGAAGCGGAGGCCGTGGAACAGGGCAAAATCCTGGCGCATCGTGGCTCCTGGCGGCTGGTGATGGGAACAGGATACCACGACGGCTTGCCGCCCGACGAAAGGCTTCCACCCCCGGCGTCGCCGGAAGGCCTGGCGGTCTTCCGGAGGTGTTGAGCTGGAGAGGGCCGCCCGCCCACGCGGTCGGGCCTTCGTCCCGGCCGATCGCGAAATCGCGGACGCCGGCTCCCGATCCCCCCAGGAGGACCATGCGGGGCGGGTCCGTGGATTCGCCGTTCCGCACGCTCCAGGCACCCGCGGTGCCGGCGGCTCGCTTCCTTCCACCCCGCCCATGGGGTCTGGCCCGTGGGCGGGCCAGTCGTGGTAGACTCCCGGGAAGTCCGGCGAGGGAGAGGAGCCGCATGAAGACGATCGTCAGTGCATTGGTCATGGTCTTTCTGTTCGGCGCGAAGGCGGGGGCCGCCGACGACCCGGATGCGGCTGTCTGGAAAAAAGACGCCGCGCGTCTGCGGAGCATCATCGCCGCCGACCCGGCACTGGCGGGGAAGATCGGTTCGACGGGGCTGGCCCCGCTCCACCGGGCGGCGGTCTTCGGCTGGAAGGAAGGCGTGGAGATCCTGCTCGACGCCAAGGTCGACCCTTCCCAGCCCTCATCGACCGGGGAGACCGCCCTCCATTACGCCGCCGAGAGGGGGGATGTCGAGGTCGTGCGCCTTCTGCTCTCGCGCGGCGCCGCGGTCGACGCCCGCGACAGCAGGGAGATGACGCCGCTCCATCTCGCGGCGAAATGGGGCCGGCTGTCCGTGATCGAGCTGTTGCTCGAACACCAGGCCGATCCCAACGCCCGCGACCGGGACGACCAGACGCCCCTGCACCAGGCGGCCCGCGCAGGCAAGGGCATCGAGGAGGAGAATGCCAACTCCTCCATCGATTTCTCCTTGTTCGGCAAGTGCGCCCGCGCCCTGCTGGCGAAGGGTGCGGCGGTGAACGCCCTCGACGACCTGAATGTCTCGCCGCTGGCCGCCGCCCGCCAAGCCCGGGGGGTGTCGCGCTTGTTCAACTCGGTCTACGTGGTGCTGAGCGAGGCGGGGGGGAAGGAAGCCGCCCGCGACATCCTCCCCCGGGAGGTGACCGACCTGTTCCAGGCCGTTGAGAAGGGCGACGTGAAGACGGTGGCCGCCCTGCTCGACCAGGATCCCTCCCTCGGCCGCTTCCGGCTGGGCGGCACCACTCCCCTGCACAAGGCCGCCTGGAACGGCCAGCAGGAGATCGTTGCCCTCCTGCTCGACCGCGGGGTGGACGTCGACCTCAGAGAGAAGGGGAACGCCACGCCGCTCTACGACGCGGCGTTCCGGGGGCATGGCGGGATCGTCGGGCTCCTGCTCGCGCGGGGGGCCCGGCCCGACGGGTTCACCCCCGACTCCACGCCCCTGCACGGGGCGACGACCATGGACGAGACCGGGGTCATGGAACAGCTCCTGCGGGCGGGGGCGAACCCGGATGCCTGCTCCGCCGGCGGACAGTCTCCCCTGTTCGTCGCCGCCCGCGAGGGACGGGTGGAAGCCGCCAAGATACTGCTGGCGCACGGCGCCGAGGTCAACCGGCGGGACCGTTCCGGCAACACTCCGCTTTCCATGGCCCGCCAGTTCGGGCAGGACGAGGTGGCCGCCCTTCTGGAAAGCAAGGGGGCCAAGTAGGGCCGGGCCCCAGGGCCTGGCGCGCGGTCAGGGGAAGGTCAGTGCCGGCCGCCCGCGCCGGGAAGGGGGCCATGGATTCCGTGACCTGGTCACGGCCATCCACACCTTCGGGAGGAAACCATGCCTCGTCGTCTGATTCTGTCCCTGGCGTCATGGTTCCCG
>CAZKPI010000557.1:577-3888 GCA_964554555.1 uncultured bacterium | reverse complement strand
GTTCGCGGATATTGCCGGGCCAGGGCTGTTTCCTCAGCCACTCCAGCGCGGCGGGGTGCAGGGCCGGCGGGTCGCGGCCCTGGGCGGCGGCCAGCTCGCCCAGGATCTGGCCGGCCAGGGCGGGGATGTCGTCGGGCCGGTCGCGCAGGGGCGGCAGGCGCAAAGGAAAGACGTTCAGCCGGTAGAACAGGTCCTGGCGGAACGTGCCGGCGGCCACCATGCGGGACAGGTCCTGGTTGGTGGCCGAGACCAGCCGCACGTCGACCCGGATCGGCCTGACCCCGCCCACCCGCTCGATCTCCTGCTCCTGGACGGCCCGCAGGAGCTTGGCCTGCAGTTCGAGCGGCAGTTCACCCACCTCATCGAGGAACAGGGTTCCCCCCGAGGCCAGCTCGAATTTTCCCAGCTTGCGGCCATCCGCGCCGGTGAAGGCGCCCTTTTCGTGGCCGAACAGCTCGGACTCGAGCAGGTTGCCCTGCAGGTTGGCGCAGTTCACCGCCACGAAGGGCTTCTCCTTGCGGGGGCTGTTGAGGTGGATGGCCCTGGCCACCAGCTCTTTGCCGGTGCCCGTCTCGCCGTGGATGAGCACCGTGGTCGAGAGCGCGGCCACCCGCCGGATGAGGTCCTTCACCTTGCGCATTGAGGGGTCGGCCGCCACGAACATCTCGTCCTCCGGCCCCGTGGGGGCCGACAGGCGCGCCAGGCGGGACATCTCGGCCGCCTGTCCGACCAGAGCGAGGAGGGCGGTCAGGCGCGACTCCTCGACGGGCTTGACCAGGAAGTCGAAGGCCCCGCGCTTCATCGCATCGACGGCGGTATCGATGGTACCGTAGGCAGTCAGGATGACGATGCGCGATTCAGGGCGCAGGTCGATGGCCCGCTTCAGGATGGTCAGCCCGTCAAGCCCGGGCATGCGCATGTCGAGCAGGGTCAGATCGTAGGCCTCGGCATCAAGGGCGGCGAGGCCCTGCACCGGGTCGACCCGGAAGGCGGCCTGGTGCCCGAGCCGCTTGAGGAGGGCGGCCAGGTTCTCGGCCTGCTGGCGGTCGTCGTCGATGATCAGGATCCGCATAGCGTGCCCATCTTAGCACGAACCACCCCGGAAAGGGAAAAGCCCGCGGGCCGGGGTCAGCCGAGGGGCAGGGTGATGATGAAGCGGTTCCCGTCGTCAAGCGGTTCGACCCAGACGCGGCCGTTCATCATCAGGATGAACTGGCGGACCAGGTACAGCCCCAGACCGGTCCCCGGCACGTCGGGGCCATCCTCGAGACGGAAGAACTTTTCGAAGATGCGGTCGCGGTCGGCCGCCGGGATGGGGATGCCGGTGTTCTCGACCCGCACCTGCACGAGGTCCCCTTCCTCGACCATGGACACTTTGATCCGGCCCCCCTCGGGCGAATACTTGGTGGCGTTGACGAGCAGGTTGTCGAGAATGCGCTCGAGCAGGTAGGGATCGTGGTTGACCGGCGGGGTCGGCGCGGTGTCGAGCTCGAGGGTCAGCCCCCGGGTGGCCGCCACTGGCCGGATCCGCTCGGCCACCGTCCGGACCAGGCCGTCGATCTGGCCGAGGGTCAGGCGGGCGGCCAGGTCCTCCGACTGCAGGCGGGTGAGATCGAGGGCGTTCTTCGTCATGCGCCCGAGTTCCTCGATCTCGACGGACATCTCGTCGAACCGCTTCCGCAGGTCCTCGGGCAGTTCCGCCGCCCGTTGCCGGATGAGGTTGGCGTGGCCGACGAGGCGGGCCAGCGGGGTGCGGAGTTCGTGGGAAACGAGGGCAAGGAAGTTGCTCTTCAGACTCCCGAGTTCCTCGAGGTTCCGGTTGGCCCGCTCCAGTTCCTGGTTCTTCACTTCCATTTCAAAGAACACGTCGGACAGCTTGCGCGCCAGGTAGACGAACAGCAGGAAGACCCCTCCGATCAGCAGGAGGCCGGCCGTCCAGACCAGAACCCGGAACGACTCCAGACGGGCGTAGAAGGTGCGCTTGCTCTGCAGGGCAACCCGGGCTCCCGCCCCGGCTGGAACGACCCAGACGATGACCGGCCCCGAAGCCCCGCCCGCCAGTTCCAGCCCGGCCTCGGCGGCGGTGCCGTAGGACTGGCGGATGGCCTGCACCCGACCGGCATCGAAGTCCGGGGGCCAGTCTGGACTGCAGTCGAGCAGGGCGGTTCCGTCGCTGGCCAGAAAGGCAGTGGCATAGGACCGCGGCCCGCTGGCGACGGCTTCGGCAAGCGGGGGCGGCGCGACGCGGAGGGCGGCGGCGCGCTGTCCGTGCAGGGTTTCGCGCATGCCCTCGGTGAGGGCGTGGTAGGCCCAGAACGTGAGGAGCAGAAGAATGGCGGGGAATGCCGCCATCAGGATGAGCAGGAAGGTCTGAGGCCCCCGGCCGTTCATCCCCCCTCCGCGCCGTCGATGGACGACAGGCCCCGGATGCGGGCGAACCGCCAGGTCAGGAAGAGGGTTCCCCCCCCGCAGATGGCGTAGCACCACGGCACCCCGATGGAGTCGGACAGGCTCCCGGCCCCGGCCAGGGCGATGGGGAACAGGGCGTAACAGACGACCTCCACCAGGGCAAAGAAGCGGCCCTTCATCTCGGGAGCCACGGCCCGCTGAAAGAGGGTCAGCACCGCGACGTTGACCCCGGTGAAACAGCCCCCGAGCAGGAACAGCAGGGCCAGGAACAGGCCGAACACCGGGTTGACCGCAAACAGCAAAAACAGCAGACCCGAAAAGCCGACGATGCGCACCAGCAGGACCGACGTGCGGATCTCACCGAACATCTGGGGGAACAAGAGGCCCGTCACCACCGACCCGAAGGCGAGGGCCCCTTCGCTGAGGCCCAGCTCGAACGAACCGAGCCGGAAGACCTTGGCCACCGAGAGGGGCAGAAGGACAATGATCGGCACGACGAACAGGTTCAAGGCCCCGAAGCCCACGAGGATCTGCAACAGAACCGACTGACGGCGCACGTAGCACAGACCGGCCCACAACTGCTCGAGCACGCCCTCGCGGGTCTCCCCGCCCTCCCGTTCGCCGATCACCATGAGGCCCACACAGCAGGCCGAAAAGACCAGGCACCCCGCGTGCGAGGCGAATGCCTCGACCACCGACCAGCGGGCGATGATCAGTCCCCCGATGGAAGGGCCGACCAGCTTGGAGATGTCGCGCACGATGGTGTGGAGGGCCATCGCCTCGTCCAGGCGGTCGGGCGGCACGATCCGCGGGATCACGGTCAGGGTGGTCGGGCTGTGGAACACCCCGGCGGTGGCCAGCAGACCGCACAGCACGAACAGGTGTTTGACCGCCAGGGCGTC
>CAZKPI010000557.1:239-512 GCA_964554555.1 uncultured bacterium | reverse complement strand
GCGGGCAGGCGGTCGGCGAGGGTGCCGGCGAACGGCCCGATCAGGATGGCGGGCAGGAAGCTGACGCTCATGATGAAGCCGACGATGGTGCCCGACCCCGTCTTCTGGATCAGCCACCAGAGCATGGCCGTGGTGAAGATGCCGTCACCGATGAAGGTGATCAGCTGGGCCGCCCACAACAGGCGGAAATCACGTCGTTCCTGCAGAATTGCCAGTCCCATAACGGTTCGGGGGGGGCCGCCGGCGGGCCTCCCCGCCCGCGGCGACCGGGTC
>CAZKPI010000557.1:0-216 GCA_964554555.1 uncultured bacterium | reverse complement strand
AGTATCGCCCATCCGGGGGGATCTTTCAAGCAAAATCGCCCCGTCAGGGAAAAAGGGGCCAGAAAGGCCGGAAAGGTCAGCGGCGGGAGGCCCGACCGACGGGGCTGGGGGGACTACCCGTCGCCCCAAAACCTTGGGTTGCGGCACCCCGTGGGCCCGGGCACCGGCCGGCCGGGGTCGGCCCTGGCGGGCCGGACAGGGCCGCCGGCGGCCGCC
>CAZKPI010000556.1:0-3888 GCA_964554555.1 uncultured bacterium | reverse complement strand
GGCCTACAGCTCCGGAGGCTGTCGCTCTATCCAGCTGAGCTATGGGCGCAGTGATGGGAAGTCTATCACAAAGGAAGGGCCGAAGCAACCGTTCTGGCCGGCCCATCGCCGCCCCCTGTCAGGGGAATCCGTGCCTTGACCCTCCTTTACAAACCGCGGGACCGGGGCGTAGGCTGAACATGGCATACTTGGGGTGAGAGCCCTGGCTGGCCGACCCCTGGTGGCCGATCGCATCGCACAAGGAGGCAACCATGAAACGCCTGTTCCTGCTCGTCCTGCTTTTGGCCGTGGCCGGTGTCCTCGGCGCGGCGACCGAGATCCCGTCAGTGGCCCAGAAGGAGGAACCCTTCTTCGATGCCCTCGGGTTTTGCCTCAAGGGCGAGGCCTACGTCGCCGTTGAGTTGCATATCACCAAAGTGGTGCAGGTGAACCTGAAGGACCAGAACGCCGCCAAGCCCCTGCTGAAGGCCGTCTTCCTGTTCGGGGCGACCCCCTATCCGGTCAAGATCATCAAGCCCGATCTCGACGGCTTCGAAGGCGATATCATCGAACTCGGCGAGGGCGATGGCAAGAAACTGGTCACCCCCATCGGGCACATCAGCTTCAAGCTCGAAAAACCCGACAAGATCCATACCGTGGCTGACGGCGAGGTGACCATCAGCCTCGAGGACGAGGAGAAATCCGGACGGTACCGGCTTCTGATGAACGAACTTCCCTCCCCCAAGGGCGGCGGCCCGGCCGGCGGTGGCGCGGATGCCGCCCCGACGCCCGGCGGGAAGTGACGCCCCGGTTTCGTCTCTGAGGTTTCTTCCGGTTTTCCCCTCTCACTGAACCTCCGCTGGCCGTCGATCCTTTCCCGACAGGGAAAGGATCGCGCCGGCGGATGTTCTTTGTCTTCCGGATCGGGCTCGCCCTGGCCGCCTGGCCTGGCCGGGCGGCGGGTTCCCTGGCGGGTCCCTTGGAGGGGCTGACCTGGCTGGCCAGACGACCGGCCAGACCGATTTTGCCGACGAAGGTTTCCCGCGAGTGGTCCGCCTTCCAGCCCCAGGAAGCCCTCCTCAGACGCTCAGGGCATCTCGCGACGCTCGTGCAGAGTGCTTCCGGGACCAACGTCGGCCGGGGTGATCTCCCAGTGCCGGGTGACCAGGGCACGCAGGAAGCGGCGGTCGTGGCTGACCAACAGGAGGCCGCAGGGGCAGACGGCCAGGGCCTGTTCGAGGAGTTCGACCGCGGGCAGGTCGAGGTGGTTGGTCGGCTCGTCCATGACGATCAGGTGCGGAGCGCGGGCGATGCCCAGCGCCAGCAGGATCTTGCGGACCTCGCCCGGGCTGGCCTCGTCGCCGGACAGCAGGCGCTTGGGGTCCGAGCCCAGACAGCTGATCACCGACAGCGTGGCGCCCAGTTCGGCCTTCGGCCGTGACCGCAGATCGGCCAGGATGGCCGTCGTCGCGGCAAGGTCGATCTCCTGGGGGATGACGACCACCTTTTCCGGGGGCAGGTTCACGATCTTCAGCAGGTGCCGCAGGAGCGTGCTCTTGCCGGTGCCGTTGGGACCGGTCAGCGCGATCCGGTCGGCCGGGCCCATGACGAGGGCCGGGAAGGACAATTCCCGCCCCGGCCCCAGGGGCAGTCGGCCGGCCGGCAGGCGTAGGAGGGTGTTGCGGGTCGACCGGGAACCCGGGAGCCAGAAGTCCAGGTCGTACCGCTTGGTGAAGGTGGCGGCCGCCAGCCGCTCCTCGGCCTTGCGCAGGCGGCCTTCCAGTTGAGCGGCCAGCCGGCCGGCCTGGCCGTCCTTGCCGGTGACCCGCGCCAGGTCGATTCGCCCCCGGCCATCGGAATCGTGGGGGTCGAGGCCCCGCTTCGACCGCTTGCGGTCGGCACTGCGGGCCGCGTCCTGCCGGTGGCGGGCCACTTCGCCCAACCGCCGGACCTCCCGGCGCCGGGTCTCGCGCTCGGCGGCCCTGGCCTCCTCCTGCTGGCGCCGGGTGGCCGACGCCTCGGTGTAGGAGCCGGGAATCAGCTGGGCATGCGGTGATTCCAGAAACAGGCATTGCCCGCAGAGTTCGTCCAGCAGTTCGCGGTCATGGCTGACCACCACCCCGACCCCCCGGAACAGCCCGAGAGCACGGCGCAGAACGGCGCGGGCGTCCGCATCGAGGTGGTTGGTCGGCTCGTCGATCAACAGCAGGTCGGGGTTCCGCCAGAGGGCCTCCCCGACCTGGACGCGCTTGCGTTCCCCGTGGCTCAGCGTTTCCCAGCGGGTTCCCCAATCGGCCTCGATGCCCAGGATGCCCTTCCAACGTGCCGCCTCGGCCTCGGTGGCGTCGCGGAACGCTTCCCAGCCCGGGGGCGGGTCGTCGGTGCGCTGGGGGCAGACGGCGACCAGCCCCTCGCGGGTGACGGTCCCTGCCGTCGGCGCCAGGTCGCCCGCCGCCAGTCTCAGGAGGGTGGTTTTGCCGCCGCCGTTGGGCCCGACCAGGCCCGTCCAACCAGGGCCCAGATGGAAAGCCAGGCCGGTGAACAGCGGCGTGGCCGCGTCAGGGTAGGAGAAGGAGACCTGATGGAAGATGATCGACATGGCAACCTCCAGGATGGGAAACCTGGTCTTCAGGGTTCCACCGTTCTGGGGGCCGCACCGACCGGCGACGACCGGTTCTGCGACAGGGGTGGGAAGGCCGGAATGGATGGGGCTTCCCGCCAAGGGTGGAACGCCGACGACCGCCCGGGACGACCGTCAGGAAACGCGCTCCAGCCTCAGATCTTCAACCCCGTTCTCCTCGTTGCAGGTAGGGTCCTGTCACCTCCATTCTACCATGAGGATCCCTACCGGTTCCAGGGAGCGACCACGGGGACCAGGACTGCCGCCAGGCTGAAACCCGCATAGCCTGCAGAGATTCATGGCCTGGGCGGCCCGTGAAGCAGGCGGCCCGCCTGCCGAACGCCTCGCGTTCGGCAGGCCGAAAAAGAGGGTCCAGGGGCCCATCGCCCCTGGCGAGGTGGTTGGGAGGAGCGGAGCTCCTCCCGCTCGGCCGGTGGTTCCAGGGTTCGCGGTCGCCCTGACCTGGCGAAACGGCCCGGGGGCTAGCGGTCGGCCGGGTCGCGGTTCCGCCAGGACTCCCACCAGGCGCGGGCCCGGCCGAGCAGGCTGTCGTCGGCCGGTTCCCCGGCCGGGGAGGCGCCCGGCGGGGGATCGGGAGGCAGGGCGTGGCCGGGCGCACAGGCCGAGCAGACCCGGTCGATCCGTTCCCCCACCTTGCCGACGGCGGGCAGGCAGGTGTGGCAGAACTCCTTCTGGCAGGCCAGGCAGGCGCGGGTGGGATCGCGGCCCCCGAACTGGACAGGGTAGACCCGCTGTCCGCAGTTGGCGCAGACCCGACTGCGCCGTTCCTGCTCGGCGTGGCACTTCCGGCAGAACGGGCGTCCCCGGATCGTGGTCTGGCATTCGGTACAGACCAGTTCCGCGCAGGTTGGGCATTTCCCCATGACGGCGGTTTCCCGCGGCTGGTCGCATTGCGGGCAGAACCTGGGTTCCTGCGGGAGGCCGTCGATCCGGCAGGCTCCGGCTTCCACCGCCCGCCGGAAGCGGCTGGCGAGGTCGGGATGGCGGGCCAGGCAGTCGAGGCACAGCCGGTGGTGATACCCGGTGTCGCCGTCGCCCAGCCACCAGTGCGGGCCGCAGGCATCGCAGACGGGGGTCCGGCAGACGGCACAGGCGATGTCGTCGAGACGGCCGTTGCCCCGGGCGCTGACCGCCGTCTGGTTGTCGATGCGGGTGCCGCAGAAGTGACAGCGCTGGCGGGCGAAACTGCCGGCGGGGGCGGTTGGGGCAAGCGGCGGGGCGGCCGGGCGGCGGCCGACGCGCAGGAGGTCGTCCGCGAGCGCGGCGGC
>CAZKPI010000555.1:0-3891 GCA_964554555.1 uncultured bacterium | reverse complement strand
CGAAAGCGAGCCGGCCGGTCACCCCATCCATGGGCGGCAGGGCCGCCAGGGCGTCGCGGATGCCGGCCCGGGTCAGGTCGGAGCGGGCCATGGCCGCGGCCAACAGCTGGACCGTGTCGTAGGCGTGGGCGGCGAACGAATCGGGATCGCGGCCGAACCGCTCCCGGAATGCCCGGCGGAACTGCCGGTGCGCGGGGTCGGGGCGGTCGGCGTCGTAGGGCTGGGTGATCACCGTTCCTTCCACCGCAGGCAGTCCGGCCGCATAGAAATCGGGGGTGGCCAGGCCGTCGGCTCCCGCCAGCAGGCCGTTATACCCGCCCTGCCGCAGGAAGGCGGCGGCGGCCTTCCCTTCCCGGGACAGCATCCAGAGGACGATGGCCTCGGGGCGGGAGCCGGCGGCGGCCGCCAAGGTCGCGGGCCAGGCGTTCTCGTCGGGGGAGAGGAGGCGGGGGCCGTCGACCAGCAAACCGAGCCCGCGGGCCCGGCGGGCGAAGGCGCGGGCGCCCATCCGCCCGTATCGGGAACTGCCGGCGATCAGCGAGAGGCGCTTCACCCCCTGGTTTCCGGCGAGAAACCCGGCCAGGGCTTCGGCCTGCCGCTCGTCGTCGGCGAGGGTGCGGAAGGTCCAGGGACTGCCGGCGCGGGTCAGGGAGGGGTCGGTGGCGACGCAGGTCAGGTGGGGCACGTGGCGCTTCACGGCGATCATGGACAGCACGTGGGTGATGCCGGAATCGACACTGCCGATCAGGGCCAGGACGCCATCCCCGTCGATCAGCCGGACGGCGAGCGGGCCTGCTTCCCCCTGTTCCCCCCGGTCGTCGGCCTCGACCAGTTCAAGGGGGCGGCCGGCTATCCCGCCTCCCGCATTGATCGAGTCGGCCGCCAAGCGGGCCCCCTGCAGGTGGGAGAGACCATAGGGGGCCTTGGGGCCGGTGAGGGCGCCGATGACCCCCAGGCGCAGGGGCGGGGGCGGCGGGCTGGCCGTCGCCAGCGGAGGGGAGACGGCGGTCACGGCCACCCCGAGGAGGGTCAGGGCGAGGGCCTTGACGAGGCCCCTGATCAGGGCCGGCCTGCCGCCCCGGCGGCAGGGGGAAGTCTTCCGGTCGCGCCGGGCTGGAGCGGCCATGGTCAGAGGGGAGTGGCATCCGGGCCGAGGCCCAGGTCGCGCTTCCAGACGTGTTCCACGAACACCTGCCGCATCGGCCGGCCCAGGAATGGCTCGCCGATGCGCATGAACGTCTCGGGACTGTCGGAGACGTAGAACTCCTCCGTGCCCGGCCGGTCGGTGGGGCCGGTGATCCGGCGGGCCTGCAGTACCTCGGCCACCTCGCGGGCGGTCTCCTCGGCCGAGTCGATGAGCGTCACGCCGGCGCCCAGAAAACGGGCGATGGCCTCCTTGAGCAGAGGGTAGTGGGTGCAGGCCAGGATCAGGGCATCGAGGCCCCGGCCGCGGAACTCGGCCAGATACATCTCGAGAGCCAGAGCGGCGATGGGCGTGGCGACCAGGTTCTCCTCGACGATGGGAACCAGCAGGGGGCAGGCCTTGGCCATCACCTGGCAGTCGGCCCGCAGTCGGAGCAGGCGGCTCTGATAGGCCTCGGACCGGATGGTGGCCTGGGTGCCGATGACCCCGACGGCCCGGACCTGATCGTGGGCCAGGGCGGCCCGCACCCCGGGGTCGATGACGCCGATGACCGGCACCGACGACTGGCGGCGCAGGAAATCGAGGGCCAGGGCCGAGGCGGTGTTGCAGGCCACGACCACCATCTTGACCCGCTGGGATTCGAGAAAGCGGGTGATCTCCAGGGAGAAACGGCGGATGACCGGCACCGACTTACTGCCGTAGGGCACTCGCGCGGTATCGCCGAAGTAGATGAGGTCTTCGTGGGGAAGCTGGGTCCGGAGTTCCTTGACGACGGTCAGGCCCCCCACGCCGGAGTCGAAAACCCCGATGGGGCGGTCGTCCATTCAGGGACCTGCCGGGGCGGGGGAAGGCGGGGCGGCGGGCCTGACCGACAGGGTGCCCGCGATGATCTGCTGGCGGAGGGCATGGATCTCGGCGATCAGTTCCTCGCCGATGACCTGCTGGGAGAACTGAAAGTCGGTCAGGTCGATGGCGCCGTCGGCCATTCCGTAGGACCGCTTGATGGCGGGCACGCCCTTTCCTTCCTGGAGGGTCTTGACCACGTCCTCCACCACCAGGTCGACCCGCTTCAGCATGCTGGTCAGGACGTGGCCGGGGGCCATCGAGTCCTGGTTCATGTCGACCCCGATGACGAACTTCTTGGTCTGGGCGGCGGCCGAGATGACCCCCAGCCCGGAGGCGCCGGCGGCCGCGTAGATGACGTCACAGCCGTCCTTGTACAAATCGAGGGCCAGGGTGTTGGCCGCGTCGGGCTTGTTGAACCCGGAGAAATCCTCGGCCAGGTAGCGCTCGACGACGGTGGTCTCACTGGCGGCCCGGAGCGCGCCGGTCCGGTATCCGTCGAAGAACCGCTGGATGACCTCGATCTTCACCCCCCCGATGAACCCGATCTTGCGGGTCTTCGACACCCGGGAGGCCAGGAACCCGCACAAGAAGCTCCCCTCCTCCTCGCGGAAGGCGATGCCCTTGATGTTGCCCTCGTCGATGGTCGAGTCGATGACGAAGAACGGCAGGTTCGGGTTGTCCGTGGCGATCTTCCGGATCGGTTCCAGAAAGGCGACCCCCACGGCGATGATGGCGTCGAAAGACTGGCCCGCGAAGAACCGCAGGGAGGCCTCCGGATCCTTCATGGTGGCGGGTTCGATCAGCACAGGCTCGATGCCGTATTTGCGCTCGGCCTCCTTGAGCCCGGCGTTGGCCAGGTCGTTGAATCCCTGGTCGTTGAGGCCCTTGGGGGTGATCATCAGCCCGATCCGCAGTTTCCGGTTGGGGGCGGGGGAAGGGGTACTGCCGGTACAGCCCGCGGTCCAGCTGGCCAGGGCCGCCAGGAGCAGGGCCAGGGCAAGCACGGTCAGACGTCGTGGTCGGCCGTGTCGTGGGGGCTCGGTCGTCCTCTCGCCGTCCATCGGGTGTCCTCCTTCTCATACTCATCGACCAGTTCCGGGCCGGCTGTGGCCAGCCAGGCCTGCCGGGCCGCCTGGTCCGGGCTGTCGAACCGGAGTTTCACCAGGTTCGCCAGGGGTTTCATGCCCCGGCGGACAGCCGTGAAGCGCCGCTTCAACTCCGCCGCGCCGCAGAATCCTCCCTGACCGGCCGGGGTGCCCTGCTTGGGAACGAACCCGCCGAAGGCGGCCGCCAGGGTGAGCCCCAGGGGGCGGGCCCGCTCGGCGGTCCGGTGCAGGAACTCCACGGTGGCATCCAGATCGGCATCGGTCTCGCCGGGGAATCCCACCAGGAAATACAGCTTCAGGTGCGTGAAGCCGTGCGCCGCGATCCGGGCCATGGTAGCAAAAAAGGCCTCTTCCCGCAACGGTTTGCCCATCCGGCGCCGGAGTTCCTCGCTTCCCGTCTCGGGGGCCAGCGTCAGGCCCCTCACCCCGCACTGCCAGAGAAGGGCGAGCAGGCGGTCGGACAGCCGTTCCCACTTGACCGACGAGTTGCGCAGGCGGAGGCCGCGCCCGGCGCAGAGTTCCAGGAGGGCCTCCAGGTCGGGATGGTCGAACAGGGAGGGGGCGATCAGGCCGAGCCCGTCGAGGCCTGGGCGGCGGTCCAGCCAGGCGGCGAAGGCGGCGACGGGCACGGGCCGGGGCGGGTGGTAGAGGGCCCGGGCCAGGCAGAAGGTGCAGACGCGCGGACAGCCCCGCATCACTTCGATGAGGGGAGCGCCCCCGAACGCGTTGGACGGGGTGACGATGTGCGACCAGGCGGGAGCGGCCGCCACGTTGTGGGGAGGCGGGGCGGGCGGG
>CAZKPI010000554.1:0-3902 GCA_964554555.1 uncultured bacterium | reverse complement strand
CCAGGCCCGGCCCCATCCGTTCGCCCGGCCGACCCCTGCCCCCCTCCCGCCGAGGACCGGTTCGAGTCCGGCTCCGCCGAGGACATCCCTCCGGAGGTCCTCAACCGCCGCATCTGCGACTTCCACCTTCGCCTCGAGGGCAGTCCCCTCGAACCCGTCATTGCCCGATTC
Organism: uncultured bacterium; assembly: GCA_964554555.1. Lineage (GTDB taxonomy): Bacteria > Muiribacteriota > Ozemobacteria > Ozemobacterales > Ozemobacteraceae > Ozemobacter. Next base: position 3,731 of record CAZKPI010000554.1, on the reverse strand, counting down.
CGCCAGGAACTGGCCGCGCACGGCATCGTCCGCCTCGAGCCCCGTTTCTACCTGGCCGACGAATGGGGGGTCAGCGACGGGTCCGTGGCCATCGCCATCCCCTTCTACCTCGCCGACGACCGACTGCGCCGCATCCAACAGCGGAAAGGCGGCATCGTCGAGGGCATCGACCCCGAGGACATCCTGCGCTACCTGCGCCACGAGATGGGCCACGTCGTCAACTACGCCTACCGCCTCTACGAGACCGAGGAATGGACCCGCCTGTTCGGCCCCATGGCCCGCCCCTACGTCGACGGGTACCGCTCCGTCCCTTTCAGCCTGGATTTCGTCCGCCACCTGCCCGGCAACTACGCCCAGAAGCACCCGGACGACGACTGGGCCGAGACCTTCGCCGTCTGGATGACCCCCGGCCTCGACTGGCACGACCTCTACAGCGACGCCCCGGGCGCCCTGCGGAAACTCCAGTACTGCGAGGCCACCATGGCCGCCCTCCGCGACCGCGACCCCGCCGTCACCGTCGTCGACCTCGACGGGAAGGTCGACGACCTGGCGATCACCCTGCAGGAATTCTACGGCCCCGCCGAACTCGAGGGGGTCGCCCTCCCCCGCAGTCTCGACGGCGACCTGCGCGGCATCTTCGCCCCCTGGGCCGGCATCTGGAACGCGCCCGACCAGCCCGACCAGGGCCGCCGGGGCTCCGGGGCCGCCCTGCTCCGCCGCAACCTCGACCTGCTGGCCAACACCGTCTACCGCTGGACGGGCGTCGAGCCCGAGGTTCTCGCCCCGCTCCTGGCCCACCTCGCCCGCCGGGCCCAGACCCTCGGCCTGTCCTACCCGATGGCCGAGCGCGACACCGTCCTGATCCAGCTCGCCGCCTTCGTCACCACCCTGGCCATGAACTACACCTACAAGGGAACCTTCATCGCCAGCTGACCGCCTCCCCGGCTCCTCCGCCTGCGCGCCTCCTCACGCCTCCCCGGCGGGCTCCTCCGCCTCCCCGGCTCCTCACGCCTCCCGGGCCCCCCCCGTCATTTCCAGGGCTCCGGCAGACCCGCCAGCGAAAACACCGGCCGCCGGGCCAGATACTCGGCCCGCTTCGCCTTCCACGCCTCAAGCTCCCGCCGCACCGGGTCGCCCGCCGTCAGCCCGGCCTCGGGACGGTCGAGCACCTCCCACAGGATGGGCAGGATGCGGTGGCGGTGCCACTCCATCGGGTCGTCCGCGATCCTCTTCCCGCGCGGGTCAACGCTGGCCGCCGCCATCACCCGCTCGACAAACCCGCCCACCACCTCGCGCGCGATCCCCACCTTCTCGCCGGCTGGCAGGACCTTCCAGGATTCCCACAGCAGGGTCTCGGGCTCGATCCAGTCGCTCCTGACCCGGCCGCGGCTGGCTTCCAGGTTCTCCCGCTCCGCCTCCCGCCGCAGTTCGTCCAGACGGGCCGGGGCATAGCGGCGCAGGGTCTCCACAGCTCCGCCGAGGATCTGGTCCTGGGCGAGGGAATCGATGACCCTGACCCGCGGGTGCGCCTTCAGCCATTGGGCGTAATGCACGTCAAGCAGAAGCGCCTCGGTGAAATCGCGGGCGCTGGTGCGGCCCATCTGGCCGCGGTCCTCCCAGCTGGCCTCGTCGTAGAGCATCGACAGGTCGAGCGGCGCGTCGAAGGCCGGCACCCGGTCCGCATCGAGCGTCTTGCCGCTCTTGACGTGGCACTCCCCGGCGATCTGCATCCGGTTGAGGTTGATCTCGCTGTAGCGCATGATCTGGTCGGGCCGGTAGCCTGTCTCCTTGGGATGCTGGCTCTGCCAGTAGCCCGGATGCACGTTCTGCCCCAGGAACCGGAAGGCCCTCCCGAACGTGAAGTTCGTCTGGAACACCTGCCGCGCGTCCCCGACCGGCCCCCCCTGCGGATCCATCAGGTCGGGGCGCGGCGCCGCCGCCGGCACCCACCACTCATCGAGGATCGCGTGCCGCGCCAGCCGCTCGCCCGTGACCGCCGGGTGGAAGCCCCCGTTCCAGTAGGTCTCCAGCACCCGCCGCACCGCCGCAAACCGCTCGCGCGTGGCGCGCAGGGGCCGGTCATCCGGGTTGGGCCAGTCCATGATGAAGGTCGACAGCTCGGGGTGGTTCAGACGCGTGGCGATGTCGTCAGCCAGCAGACTGCCGCCGAGGAAGCACTTGGCCGAGATCGAAAACTGCGCCCCTCCGTGGGCGATGGTCGGCACCAGGCCCATCTTGAGCGGCACTTCCCAGCAGAACTCCTCGAGGAACCGCACGAAGTCATCCTCGTAGAACCAGGCCAGCGGCACCGGCTTGATGCTGTATTCGAAGGTTTCCGGATCGATCGACATCCGCACGTTGAATTTGGGCAGTTTCTCGTCGTCCCAGCGAAACTCCAGGCACTGCCGCACCACGCCCCACTGGTCGAGCTCCTCGGAGCGCTTCACCCTGGCAAACAAAGCGTACGGCTTCTGGTCCTTCCGCTTCTCTTCGTACTTGTCATCGATCGCCTTGCCCAGCTTGCGCTCGGTCGACAGCATGTATTCGTGCTCGAAATATTTGTCCTCGCCGCCTTCCTGCGCGGCCAGTTCCTTCCACAGGCCGATCGACCGCTCGCTCTGGAAGGTCGGCTCCATGCCGACCCAGCCATGGCACCAGTCGGCCGCGGTGGGGTCCTTGAACCGGTCCAGCACGGCGGTCATCGCCTGCCGCGTCGCCGGGTTCACGCCCTCTTTGCCCTTGCCGTCGCCCTTCTTGTCGCTCTTGTCCGGTCCGCCCATGGTTTCGTCCTCCCTTTCGATGCCGGTATGTCTCCGTTATAGCCGACCCGCCCACCCGGGGCAAGGGGCAGTCGTTCAGGAGCGATCGTTCAGGCTCCCGCCACGGTGGTCGCCCGCTTTCGCTCGGCTTCCCTCGGCGTCGCCGTGATTTCTCGAACCACCGCGCCCATCACGCGGTGGGCTCCGGCCGCTGGCGCTCAACCCGTCAGCCATCGATCGGACGTTCCGCGCCCATGCGGTACCGCAAGAAACCCTTCGACAGCGTGACGGTCGGGAGGTTGGTGGGCGTGGGAAGGGCTTGGCGGGAAACTCGGCGCGGGTCTCAGTGGGGCTTTCCCACCCCGCCGTAGACTTCGATCTCGAGCCGCGACAGGCGCAGTTTCTGGTCGTGCAGTTGCCGTTCCAGGGATTCCTGGCGCATGCGGTCGTCGGGGGTGGCCTCCCGGAAGACCCGCGCCGTGAGCCCGTCGGCCCCGCCCTCGGTTCCCACCTGGATGCCGCTCAGGGAGAATACCTCGCCCTTTTCGAACAGCTGGGGAGAGCGCAGAAAGGCCCGTTCGCCCGTCGCCAGGGACACGCGGTAGCGCCCCGGCTCGAGGCGGGAAAGGATGTGCCCCCGCAGGGGGATGACGCGGGTCTCGGCCAACCGGCCTTCCAGCGCCTCGACGGCCCGGCGGAGATCCCGGAGCTGTTCCACATGCTCCTCCAGGGCCCGGATCTCGCCCTGCAGGTCAGACAACAGCTTCAGTACGTTGCTCATACGCCGCGGCCAGCATAGCAGAAACCGGAGTTCCCCGCCACGTATTCCGGCCCCCCGGACCGGCCGGGGGAGGAACGCCCTCCCCCGGCCGGTGGTGCGTCAGGCCGTCAAAACCTGCTTCCATGCTTCAGGAAGCCGCAGGAGAGGGGACCCTCATTTCCCCTGGGGCGGCGCCGCGGCGGGGGCCGCGG
>CAZKPI010000553.1:3633-3904 GCA_964554555.1 uncultured bacterium | reverse complement strand
CCGGCTCCCGACCCTGCCCCGACCCTGGCCCCCGCCCCGCCCCGCCCGTGCCCGGCCCCTGCCTGGCCCTTGCCTGGCCGGCCGTTCACCCATGACGGCAAGGGCACCCGCACCTCTCCGTTTTCCCTGCCCGATGGCCGACCGGGCTCACCCGGAACAGCGGCCCCCTCGTCCCACCCTGGCCCGTTGAGGGCCGCTCACCCTGGACGGCCAGCGCACAGGTCTTTCGGCGCTCCCGCCCGGCCCGAGGCGGGCGGTTCGCCGCGCAAGG
>CAZKPI010000553.1:0-3600 GCA_964554555.1 uncultured bacterium | reverse complement strand
GGGCTGGCCGCTCTCCCCGAACGGCCCTGGCCCCTTCCAGGCTTCCAGTCTGTGTCCTCTCGTCCCTCCGTGGGGATTCCCCGGGCCTTCTTTCTCCCCCAGCTTTCTCTCTGTGCCTCTGCGTCTCCGTGGTGACTCCTCGGTTCCTGGCCTGATCAAGGCTGGGCCAGGATCTTTGGCACCTCGGCCTGGAGCACGGCCAGGATGCGCGGGATGGGCGGCCGCATCCGGGGCTCCTTCTCCAGCATGCCAAAGACGGTGTCGCGCAGGCCCGCGAACTTCGGCAGGGCATCGAACCGGTCGGCCGGCAGGGGCTCGGTGACGTGCCGCAGGATCTGGGCGACGTTGAACCCTTTCCCCTCCTCTTCGAACTCGAAGGGGACGGTCCCGGTCAAAAACTCCCAGAAGATGATGCCCAGCGAGTAGATGTCGGTGGCTTCGGTCAGCGGTTTCCCCTGGCACTGCTCGGGGGACATGTAGGTCGGGGTTCCGAGGATGGTGCCGGGCTTGGTCAGCTTCTCGCGGGTCTTGGCCAGCCCGAAGTCGATGATCTTGAGCTGACCGTCCTTGCCGATGAGCAGGTTGCTGGGCTTGAGATCCCGGTGGATGACCTGCCGGTTGTGGCACTCCTGGACCCCCTCGAGCACCTGCTGGAAACAGCGGAACAGGGCAGGCAGATCGCGCCGCAGTTCCTCTTTCATCGCGGCCATCGATCGGCCGTCAATGAACTCGGTGACCAGATAGGGAATGTTCCCCTCCTTCTCGAGGGCGTAGATCCGGGCAATGGCCGGATGCCGCAGAGACGAGAGGACCTCCCCCTCCTTGATGAACCGCTTGAGGATGTCGATGTCACTACTGCCCGGCCCGTCGAGGATCTTCACGGTGACATCCCGGTTGCCCTCCCGGTCGCGGGCCTTGTAGATGGTTCCGTTGCGGCCTTCGCCGATATACTCGATGATCTCATACCGGTCGCGGACCAGATCGCCTGGCTTGCGCATGCGTTCCTCTCTTGTCGTGGATTGCGGCAGGACCGGGAACCGACCCGGAGCCGACCGGCCCATTGTAGGGAAATGGCCGCCCGCGGTCAAGAACGGAAGCCAGACGGCCTGACCGCCGCGAGGCCGGCTCGCCCCGTTCCGCACCCCCTTGGGGGGTGGAAAATTCATGCCAGATCGTGTATATGCCAGGAAATCCCAGTCCCGCCCCGGCGGCAGGCTCGCGGGAAAGGGGGACAGGGGGACGGCAGGAAGGTGGAACGACGATGAACGACAACATCAGGCTCCGCGACATGACGATGGACGACTACCCGGCGGTGCGGGCGCTCTGGGAGGCCGAGCCCGGCATCAAGGTGAGCGCCGTCGACTCGCCCGGGGCAGTCCGCACCCTGCTGGCGCATTCCCCCGGCATCAGCCTGGTGGCCGAGCGCGACGGCCGCATCGTGGGATCGGTCCTCGGCAGTCAGGACACCCGGCGGGGGTATGTCCACCACCTTGTGGTGGCGCCGGAATGCCGCGGCCAGGGCCTCGGCCGGCGCCTGATGGAAGCCGTGCTGGAACGGTTCGCGGCCGCGGGCATCCCCAAAGTTCACCTCTTCGTGATGCGGAACAACCGTTCCGTCGAGGATTTCTACCGCCACCTCGGCTGGACCGAGCGCACCGATCTCACCATGTTCAGTTACGACCTTCCCCCTCGGCCGCGGCCCTGACCGGCCAGGCGCGGCCGGCCAGGCGCGGCCGGCCGCGATCGCCCCGGCCCCCAGGCCTACCGGACCTTGACCAGGGTCCGCCCGGTCGCCGGGTCGAGATCAACCGCCACCTCAACCGCCTTCTCCCAGTCGTCCTGGCAGGCGGCCTCCGAGAGAGGCTGGCAGAAGGCGCGCTCGAGGTTGCGGACCAGGTGCCGCGCCCCGAGATCGGGATTGTAGCCCTTTTCCACGATGTGCGTGAGCAGGGCCTCACTGCAGGTCACGGTCTTGCCGCGCCCCTTCCACCGCCCGATCTCGTCTTCCAGGAGCCGGTGGCCGATAGCCCGGAGATCGGCCGGCCGCAGGGGCCGGAACAGGATGATCTCGTCGATGCGGTTCACAAACTCGCTGGGCAGGATCTTCAGCAGGTGGCCGAGAACCGGCCGCGGCTGACCCCCGGCCCGGTCGATCCCGCCCGGGGCGAAGCCGATGCGGTCCCCTTCCCGCTCGATCAACTCCTTGCCGAGGTTGGAGGTCATGATGATGACGCACCGGCTGAAATCCACCCGCTTCCCCTTGCCGTCCGTGAGGAAGCCCTCGTCGAACACCTGCAGGAGAAGGTTCAGGACGCTGGGGTGCGCCTTCTCGATCTCGTCGAGCAGGATGACCGCCTGCCCCAGCCGGTCGACCGGGCCGGTCAGGTAGCCTTCCTCGCCATAGCCCACGTAGCCGGGCGGCGAGCCGATCAGCTTGCTGTACTCATGTTGCGACATGTACTCGGACATGTCGATCCGCACCATCCGGCCGGCCTTGTCGTACAGACAGGTGTTGACGGCCTTGGCCAGCTCGGTCTTGCCGACGCCCGACGGACCGAGGAACAGGAACACCCCGTCGGGACGGTTGGGTTTCCGGTCGAGCTGGAGTTTGGTCAGCCGGATGCGCCGGGCCACCGCGGTGATCGCCTCGTCCTGGCCGACCACCAGCTTCTTCAGGTCGTCCTCGATGGCCCGCAGACGGGCCTTTTCCAAAGTGAAGGCCGACTCGGAAAGGGTGCGCGAGGCGGCCTCCACGTGGCCCGGCCCGATGACCGGGACGGCGGAGGGGACGGCGGAAGAGCAGGCCAGGGCGCAGGCGTTGTCCAGCAGGCGCACGCAGGAGCCGGGGGGGCGGTAGGAGCCCTTCTGGGCGGCCGCCAGGTCGATGGCGGTCCGGACGGCCTCGGGACTGACGGTGATCCGGTGGAACGCCTGCAGGGGCCCGGCGGCCCGGGTCACGGCCTTTTCCAGGGCGGTTCCCGTCAATTCCTCGAGGAAGAATGGGGAAACCCGGGTGCCGAAGACGGGATCGCGGGCCAGCGTGGTCTCGTAGAAGGCGGTGGTGGTCGTGAACAGGACACGCAGGCGCCCCTGCAGGAGGATCGGCTTGAACCCGGCCAGCAGGTCACCAACCATGGGCACCCCATCCTGGCCCCACATCAGGTGCAGATCATCCACCACCAGGATCACGTCCTTCTGCTCGGCCACCTTCTGCACCGTCTCCATGAGCGTGCCGGTTCCCGCGGTGCGGCCCGCCACCGCCCCCAGCAGGGCGGCCAGGTCGAGCTGGGCGAAGACGAACGTCGACAGGGCCGGGAAGACGCCGGCCCGCGCGGCTTGCCCCAGACCATTCAGCAGGGCGGTTTTGCCGCATCCGGGGTCGCCGAACAGGACAGCCGCCGGATTGGTCATCCGGACCAGGGCGGGCACCAGGTTCTGCAGGAACCGCTCCCGCCCGACGGGAAGCCCCGTGCCGTCGCCCGTCGGGTCGGGGGCCCAGTACCAGGTGAACGGCACCCGGACCCGCTTGGGCGCGGCGTCCGATCGTGGCGGCGAGGCGGGACCCGGCTCCTGGCCGGGGGCGGGCGGCGGCGCAGGGGG
>CAZKPI010000552.1:0-3908 GCA_964554555.1 uncultured bacterium | reverse complement strand
GGGTGACGGCGGCGCGGGCCGGGGCGCGGATCAGCAGATCGCCGGCGCGGTCAACATCATCGTGCAGGCCAACCGTCTGGCCGACGGCTCGCGCAAGATCCTCGAGGTGGTGGAAGTCACCGGCATCGAGGAGAACACCATCAAGACCGAGGCCATCTACCGGTTCGAGAAGAAATGGATCGGTGAGGACGGCACGGTGGTGGGGGAGATCGCCCCGACCGGGGTGGTCACCCAGTTCATCCGCAGTATGCCCGGCAACCTGGCCGAAAAGGTGGCCAACCTGTTCCAGACCGAAGTGCGAAACTCCTGAAGGAGGACCCGACCTTGAGCGCGAATCTGACAATGCTGATCCAGGTGATATGCATTCTGGGGGTGGGCGTCTGTCTGTTCCTGTTCTTCGAGGAGCAGATGGAGGTCGCCCTGACTTCCCGGCGGGCGCGGCGGTCCGGACAGGGCAACCAGCCGCGGTTCCTGCGCAGTGTCACCGGGGCCAACCTTGACGACCAGCTGATCGAGGTCCTGCTGATGATCAGCTCCAGCCTGAAAGCCGGCCGCAACCTCGACCAGGCTTTTGAACTGGTGGCCATCTCCTCGCCTCCCCCCATCTGCAACGAGTTCCGGACCCTCGTTCAGGATCGGCGCCTGGCCGTGCCGATGGTGCAGGCCCTGAGCAACCTGGCCGACCGGGTGCGGAGCCCCGACCTGCGGCTGGCGGTCAATGCCACCATCTTCCAGCAGGAGACCGGCGGCAATCTGGAAGACCTCTACCATCAGATCGTCGTCACCGTGTCGGAGCGCAAGAAAATCCTCGGCAAGATCCAGGCCGGCACCGCCCATGCGCGCCTGTCGGGCAGTCTCGTGGCGCTGGTCCCCCTCGTCCTGGGAACCGGCATGCTCCTGTTCCAGCCCCAATTCCTGATGCCCATGTTCGCCCACCCGGTCGGGGCCATCGCCCTGATCCTCTCTTTCATGGCCTCCATCGTCGGCATGATGTTCATCAATCGCATGACCACCGGCCTCGTGCCCGAGATCGGCGACACCGCCTCGCCCGTGCCGGTCAAGGGGCAGAAACGGGGATGGTTCCTGACCCTGGTCACGCCGGTGACCAGGCTTCTGGCCAAGGCCAACGCCTCGCTCGCGGGTGGCTTCGTCACCAGTTACCGCGAGGACATCAAGTTCCTGCTCGAGTCGGCGGGCAACCCCTGGGACATGACGATCGACGAGTTCATCGGCCTGCAGGAACTGTGCGCCCTGCTCCTGCCCCTCCTGGCCGTCTGGATCCCCGGCCCCGCCAACCTGAGCGTGATCTGGGTGGTCATTCTCCTGCTCCTCATCCCGATCGGGTTCCATCTGCCCAGGGTTCACCTGAGCAACCTGATCAAGCGCCGCCAGCAGAACATCGAGTTCGAACTGCCGTATACCATCGACCTGCTGTCCCTGGCCATCGAGGCGGGGCTCGACCTCGTGGGGGGCATCCAGAAGATTGCCGAGAAGTCGCGGCCCAGCGATATCGTCGTCGAGTTCCAGATGTTCCTTGCCGACGTCAAGATGGGCAAGAGCCTCGAGACCGCCCTCAGCGAGATGGCGGACCGGGTCCAGGTCCTGTCCTTCTTCGCCTTCGTCAGCTCCCTGATCCAGGCCCAGCGCCTGGGCGCCGAGATCGGCCCCACCCTCCGGTCCCAGGCCGAACAGATGCGCTACCAGCGCATGATCCTGGCCGAGGAGCGGGTCAACCAATTGCCCGTCAAACTGCTCATCCCTCTCGTGTTCTTCGTGTTCCCCGCCATCTCCGTCCTGCTCATCGGGCCCGCCCTGCTCCGCCTCACCGGGGAAATGAAAGGGATCCATGGGGGAGAGTGACCCCTCCGGCCGCCGGCCGGTCGTCCTGGTCAGCGGCTGTCTGCTCGGCCTCCGGTGTACCTGGCGGGGCCAGGCCGCCGGGGCCTGGAGCCAGCGCTTTCTGCCTCTCATCCGGGCCGCCCGTGAGGGCGGCCCGGTTCTCATCCCGGCCTGTCCCGAGCAGTTGGGCGGCCTGCCCACTCCCCGGCCGCCCGCGGAACTCATGACCGCCGCGGGCCGGGTTCTCGACGGAACCGGCCTCGTCCTGAACGGCGCGGGGGAGGACGTCACCGCCGCCTACCGGCGCGGGGGAGAGGGGATGGTGCACACGGCGAGACTGACGGGGGCATGCCTGGCCGTTCTCAAGGAGCGCAGTCCGGCCTGCGGGGCCCGGGCGGTCCATGCCGGTCTGTTCAACGGAGCCCTGGCGGGAGGGCGTGGGGTGGCCGCCGAGGCCCTGCATCGCGCGGGTATCCTCGTTCTCGACGAGGAGGAATTCCTCCGGTTGTGGCGCGCGGCGCCGGACTGGTCCGGCCTGGAGAACCCCCTGCCTTTTTTGTCCTGAATCCAGGATTCGTACCCCGGGTACCGCTCGATTCCCGGGGCCGGAACCCGACAACGTTCCTGGAAATCATGGCACAAAAATTCCCAGCTAAACACTCATCATCGCAGGATTTGTCTTGTACACAAGAATATTTTTTCAGTGCATCGTACGGTGCCGCGCCGAGATGCGCTGTGTACGCCTTTTTGCCGCGGAAAACCTATTGACCGCCCGCGTCCCCTTTGGTACCATTGCCCCGCTTGCCAATCAGAGAAGAATGTGCCGGCGGGGGTTGGAATGGGTTTTTTGAGTTTCCTGAAGGGTATGAAGAACGACGAACTGGGCGCCCCGGACCTGGTCCTGCGCACCTCCAGATCCTGTGTGGTGCTGGGGATTCTGTGCCTGCTGACCGGGCTGGGGGCTTTTTCGCGGGCCGCCCTGCACCTCCTCAACGGGGGCAGCGTCTGGGTGACCCTGGTGGGCCTGGGCTTTGCCGCGGGGTTCACGGCGGGCGGGTTGTTCATCCTCACCTACCGGAAATCGGTGATCGTCAGCGAACGCCAGTCCCGCATCGAGTACATGGAGAGCGGTTTGCTCAGCCAAAACCGGGCCACCTTCCATTTCCGTGACGTCATCCACCTCGAGTTGTGCCGGGTTTCCGAATTTCTGTGCGCCTCCCGGGCCTGTCTCTGGCTGGTCAAGGCGTATGTCCGGCGCGGCAGTGGCTTCGACGCCGTCCGCCTGTTCGAAGGCAGTCGGGCCGATGAGGCACTGGAGGTGGCTCACCGGCTTTCCGCCTTGCTGGACGTCCAGGTCTACCAGGAGCACGGCCTGGTGGGAATGAGTTCCTTCACGAGTCAGGTTGGTCTGTAGAACCGCCTGCCTTTTCGTTCCTCCCCCCCGGCCTCATCGGGGGGATTTTTTTTCATGATCCGTTCCAGGGCTGGCGGACCGCGAGGCGGGGCTCCCGCGAGGGGAACGCATCAGCGTTCCCCTCGCCAGAAGAAAGGGCCCAGGGCCGTCGGCTCTGGTGGGGTGGATGAGGCCAAGCCCGTTCGGCAAGCCTTCATGCGGATCCATGATTTTTGGGGGGGGCAGGCCTTCAGTCGCGGCGGTAGCGGGGCTTGCGGTCCAGGATCCCCCGGATCCGGTCCTTCTTGGCCTTGATCAGGGCGGCGAACTCCTCGAAGTCGGCCCGCTGGGCGGCAACCTCGGGGGTTGGCCCCGAGCCGGCCGCTCCGCCCGCCCTTTCCAGGTAGGCATTCAGGATACCCACCGCTTCGAACCACGACAGGGGCTCCCGCCCAGCCAGGCGGCCGTCGGAGTAGCCAAGGTAGATGCCGAACCGTTCCAGCGCGATCAGCCCGGGAAGTTCGGGCGCTCCCGCTGGCACATCGACGTAGGGGCGGGACAGGGGACCTGCCGACAGCGGCCCGGAGAAGCCGGACGCCAGGGGCCCCATCAGGCGGGCGAGGTCCCCGCGGCAGGCGAAGCGGGCGCCGGCGCGGGCGGGGCGGGGCCGGGCCCC
>CAZKPI010000551.1:0-3920 GCA_964554555.1 uncultured bacterium | reverse complement strand
GGGGTGGGGGGCCGGCCGGACCGGGTCGTCCCCCCATTCGTCGCGGTATCTCGCATCGTCGGCGGCGGGCGTGCCGGCGGCCAGGCGGGCGGCGCGGTCGCGGGCCTGGTTGGCGTAGAAGGCCTGCAGGAGCCGGTAGTTGGGCAGGCCGTAGCCGGTCATGCCGAAATCCTTCGCCCGTGCGAACGAGAACAGGGTGAAATGCCACTGACCGCGGTATTTGACGGCGAGGGCGCGGTTGTTGATCAGCAGTTCACTGCCGAACGACAGCACATACAGGCCGACGATCAGCAGGAACGACCAGTACCCGCGCCGCAGGGTGGTGAACTTGCGCCACCGCCGCCGGAACAGGGGACTGGTGAAGAACAGGACGAACGCCTCCAGCATCCCGCCGGCCGCCGGCAGGGCCCAGCCGGTGCCCAGCCAGGCCAGGGCGAACGCCGCACCCCAGGTGACGAGCCTCGCTTCGCCCGACCCGGGCGTTCCCGCCAGCCCGGGCAGTCCGGTGGCCGGCACCAGCCGCCATCCGCCGGTCAGCAGGACCAAGCCGAAGAACGCCGCCGGGCCGAACGGGGCGAGACGGCTCCGCCAAGTGGCCGTGGAAGGGACGGGTTGGGTCACGACGGGGCTCCAGCCATTTCCCTGCCCCGGGCCTGCCGCGCGGCGAACGCTTCAGCGTTCGCCGCGCCGTCAGCGGGGATCCAGGGGCCATCGGCGCTTGGTGGGGCGGCTCGACGGGGCGAAGCCCCGCCGCCGGAGCCCCGCTTCCTCCGGTGCTTTCCCTCGCCGGCGGCGGCCGCCTTCGTGACGGCGCGAGGATCCCGGCCGGGGGCTGATCGGTTCGTCGTCATTCGAAGCGGATGCGCGGGTCGATGGCGCAGTAGAGCATGTCGGCGAAGATGTTGCCGAGCAGGCGGAGGGTCGAGGCGATGACCAGGATGCCGAGGGTGACCGGGTAGTCGCGGGCGACCAGGGCGGTGTAGCCGAGGTAGCCGAACCCGTGGATGTTGAACACCTTTTCGATCAGGTACGAGCCGGCCAGGATCAGCGACAGCATGTGGCCCAGCCCCGTCGCGATCGGGATCAGCGAATTGCGCAGGGCGTGCTTGAAGATGACCGTGTTCTCCGACAGGCCCTTGGCGAAGGCGGTGCGCACGTAGTCCTGGCCCAGGTTCTCCATCAGCGAGTTCTTCATCAGCACCGTCTTGCTGGCGAACATGCCCAGCACGTAGCACAGCACGGGCAGGACCATGTGCCAGAGCCGGTCGATCAGCCAGCCGAGAGTGTCCAGGTCGTCGGCGGTTCCCGTCTTCAGCTTCGCCCGCTTGTCGGGGGGAACGCTGGCAAAGGCCTCGTGGCGGCTGTTGATGAACTGGCCGGGCCGCAGTTTGGGGAACCTTGCCCGTTCGGCCTCGGGGATGTCCTCGACCCGGGCGCCCTCCAGCAGGAAGGCGGCCAGATAGGAGTCGGGGGTGATCGAGGTGCTGTTGGCGCCGCCGAGCGGGAAGAGGGCGAGCCAACTGCCCCCGCCGAACAACAGCAGGAGCAGGATGCCGGCCGACCAGCCGGGGATCGAGTAGGCGATGAAGACCAGCACCGAACTGGCGGTGTCAAAGGCCGACCCGTGCTTGACCGCCTTCCAGACCCCCAGGGGGATGCAGATGGTGTACGAGAGGACGAACCCGGTCAGGCCGAACCACAGCGAGATGGGCAGGCGCTCTTTGATGACGTCCCAGACCGGGCGGGCGAAGGTGTCCGACATGCCGAGGTCGAACCGCACCACCTTCCCCAGCCAGACCAGGTAGGCGAGGTAGAAGGGCTTGTCGAACCCGTAGATCTCGCGCAGTTTCTGCATCATCTCCTCGCTGATCTGCGGACCGCCCGCGGCGGCGGCGCCGCCGGCGGTGTCGCCCGCGCCGCCCTCGCCGGTCAGGGCCTGCAGTTGCTGGTAGCGCAGGACGGCCTGCTCGACCGGGCCGCCCGGCACGAACCGGGTGACGGTGAAGCACAGGAAGGTGATGCCGATGAAGGTCGGGATCATCAGCAGGAACCGGCGCAGGAAGTAGGTGGTCATGCGGGGGTCAGGGGGCCGCCGGGCCGGAGGCCAGGTCCTGCCGGGGGTAGTGCTCGTCCCACCACCTGACGATCTCGGGCTCGATGGGGAGGGCGGTGCCGGCCTGCCGGGCCGCGGCGAGGGCCTGCTCCTTTTCGGGGTCGAGCCACCATAGGGCCACGATGGTGCGCTCGTCGCCGGTCTTGCTCAGCACCCCGGGCGGCATGCCGAAACGGTTCCAATAGAGGAGCCGTGTGTGGGCCGCATACCAGCCAAAGGCGTAGAGATGTTCGCTGGTGACGATGCCGTCGATCTCGCGCACGGCCCGGATGCGGTCGCGGGGGTCGAACATGGCGGGGTAGGCGGCGCAGATCTCGTCGACGCGGGGGTTTTTGAACCCCCAGATGTTGTTGTTGTTCGGCTGGTCGGCGAACTTCGAGTGGAAGGACGATTCCGGGTTGGGGAACAGGATCCCGCCGTAGGCGCGGTTGCTGAGCTGGAAGTTGCGTTCCCCCACCTCCTTGATGTCGGTGGCCCAGGTGACCTGCTTGAGGTTGAGCTTGATGCCGACGTCCTTCAGGGCCTCCTGGAAGATGGTCAGGTAGCGTTCCGACGAGACGGCAGTGAAGTTCAGGCTCACCTCGAACCTCCGGCCGTCCTTCACCAGCCAGCCGTCAGCGTCGCGGTTCCTCTGCAGCCATCCCGCCTCCTCGAGCAGTTCGACCGCGCGGTCGGGATTGACGGGGTTCTCGTAGGGCGAGTTGGGATAGAAGGTGTCGAGATACTCGTACTCGTTGAAGAACAGCTTGTCCATCATCTTCTCGCGGTTGAAGAGATGGGCGAAGGCAAGCCGCACCCGCTTGTCGTCGAAGGGGGGCCGCCGCAGGTTGAAGGCGATGCCCGAAACCCCGACCGGCTGATGCGTGTAGACTTTGCGGCGCTGGATCCAGCCCTTGGCGATCTGCGGCATCAGGGCGGGAATGAAGACCTGGTGCCACTCGCGGGCGACGTTGACCATCAGCCAGTCGAGCTCGCCTTTCTTGAACTTCTCTTTCACCAGGTTCTCGTCCTCGATGAAGATCAGGTGCAGGCGGTCGAAGTTGTACAAACCCCTGTTCTTCTCGAACCCGCCCTGCCACCAGTCGGGCCGCCGCGACAGGACGATCTCCTCGTTGGTGCGCGAGCTGTCATACTTGTACGGACCGCTTCCCGGCATCATCTTCACCTGGTACTCAGCCAGGAACTCCTTGGCCGAGATCCGGTCCAGGACGTGGGCGGGGTAGACGGTGAACCCGACCGCGGCCGACATGAAGGCCCGCCAGTTCAGCTCCTTGGAGCGGAACACGACGATCCGGTCGCCGACCGCCGCGGGGGGCTCGTATTTCTTCCAATAGTCGTTGGTGAAGGGGTCCTCGAGGTCGGGGTCGGTGAACTTCCGCCAGGTGGCGAGCACGTCGCTGGCGGTGACCGGTTCCCCGTCGGCCCAGCGGGCGCGCTCGTCGATCTCAAAGACGAACGTTTTCTTGTCGTCGGCGACGGCCCAGCGGCGGGCCAGGTTCGGCGCATACTCGAAGGTGATCGGGTCGAGGTCGAGGAGGGTTTCGTAGACCAGCCCCTCGAGCATGCGGTTGGTGGTCGAATTGGCGTTCTTGCCAAAGGTGCGCAGGGTCGGCGGGAAGGAGGGGCTGACGTAGCGGAGGGTGCCGCCCTTCTTTGCCTCGCGACTGCCGGGGCCCTTGTAGGCGTCGTTGGTCTGCCACTGCAGGGAGCCGAGCAGAGCCTGGACGTCGAGCGGGACAGGGTTCGTCGTGGCTGGGGTGGCGCCCGCGCCGGAGCCCGAGAGGTCCGGGGCCGGGGCGGCGGGGGG
>CAZKPI010000550.1:0-3939 GCA_964554555.1 uncultured bacterium | reverse complement strand
GGGCTGGTGCCCGCCCGGGGCCTGGTCGGGCAGGCGCGGTCCGGTGCGGAGGGCGAACAGGACCACGGCGGCCGCCCCGGCCAGGGCGAGGGCCTGCCCCCACGGCCGGAGCCAGCCTTCCCACCAGGGAATGATCGGCTCGATGGCCTTGGGCGGAACCCGAAGGCCGCTTCGTCCATCGGATGGTTGAGGGGACACTTCCGACCTGGTGCCGGTCAGCCCTCCGCCCGGGGGAACGGCCAGCTCCGGGCTGGCCGGGACGACCGGCAGGGACCGCTCCCGCAGGGTGGGGGAGGGGACCTCGAGCCGGGCGGGCAGAAGGCCGGCCGGCGGTTCTGACAGCCGTTCTTCCAGCCAGCGGCCGCAGGGTTCACACACGTCGAGGTGGGCGGCCAGGGCGGCTTCTATCCCTTCGCCAGCGGCCGCCCGGCCGTCCCCCATGGGCCGAACCCCCGGGCCGGGCCCGGAGTCCGGGGCGCCGGCCAGCGCCAGGCGGCGGAAATCCTCGCAGTTCATTTCTCAGCCCCCGCTTCCAGGGCCACCGCCGGCCAGGAGCGGGCGAACCTCTCCCGCGCCCGGAACAGCAGGACCTTGACATGGTTGGCCGTCAGGCCCATCACTTCCGCGATCTCCTGGCAGGTCAGGTCGTCCCAATAGGCCATCACCAGCACCTCCCGATCCCGCTCGGGGAGACGGTCGAGCACCTCCCGCACCGCCATCCGGTCTTCGACGGAGGGCGCATGGCCAGGAACCCCGATCACAGGAAGCTCGGCGGCCGGAAGCTCGCGGCGGCGCCGGTCGCGCAGGCGCAGGGCGGCGCGGTAGAGGATCGTGTACAGCCAGGTCTTCACGCGGGCCTCCCCCCGAAAGCCGTCCAGCCCGGCGAACGCGGCGGCGAACGCCTCCTGGACGGCATCCTCGGCCAGGGAGCGGTCGCCGAGCATCCGCACCGCCAGCGTCAGCAGGAAGGGGGCATACCGGTCGAACAGGGTCCGGTACCCTTCCGGCCGGCCGCGGCGGCACAGGTCGATCGCTTCCCGGTCGTCCATCACGTTCTCAGAGGCGCCCATGCCTTTCCAGGTTACAAGGAAAGGAAAAAAACAACCACCACGACAGCCAGAGGCATGGCAAGGCCAACGGCGCCCCCTCAGGCGCGCCGGGGAAAAAACAAGATGCCATGAACATAGGGAATGGAAGAGGAAAAAGAAGAGAAGAAGCGGCTGAATGAAAGAAATAAGGAGGAGGAAGGTCAAATGAAGGGGCTGAATGAACAAGATAAGGAGGAGGAAGGTCAACAGAAGGAGAAATTACCACAGAGGCACTGAGACACAGAGAAGGAGGAGAATTCCGGGAGAAGACAGGAGCAAGGACCAAGAAGGGATGAAGCCCCGGAGGCAGGCAGGAAAAGGTGAAAAGGGCCATTCGGCTCTGAGCCTCTGAGCCTCTGAGCCTTTGCGTCTCCGTGGTGGATTCTGAACCGAAATGACCAGGGCCCCGCTCGGGGGCCCTGGGTCGATGACCGATGGATTCGACGGAAAACCGGCTGGTTTCCCAGCTCAGGAGCCGATGTAAAGAACCTCCTCCTCGAGGCCGATGCCGAACAGGGCCCGCACCTTCTCCTTCAACTGCTCCGCCAGGGCCCGCACGTCGGCGGCCGAGGCCTGGCCGTAGTTGACGATGAAGTTGGCGTGCTTGTGGAAGACCGAGGCCCCGCCCACCGCCATCTGCTTGGCTCCCGCCTTGTCAAGCACCTCGCCGGCGGGCCGGCGGCGCGTCTCGCCAGGGGCGGGGGGCAGGTTCTTGAAAAACGACCCGGCCGACCCGATACCCACCGGCGGATGCTTGGCATGCCGCTGGGCGAGGATGTCCTCCATCCGGGCCCGGATGGCGGAGATCTCGCCACGGGACAGCCGGAAGGTGGCGTTCAGGACGATGTGCGGCTCGGTCTTCAGGCGGCTGGTCCGGTAGCCGAAACCGAAGAACTCGGGGGCGACTTCGAAGATCCGTCCCGTGGCCGGATCGAGGAGGGTGGCGGCGACCAGCAGGTCGCCAATACTGCGGCCGTAGGCTCCGGCGTTGCCGTAGATGGCCCCGCCCACGGTCCCGGGGATGCCGGTCATCGGCTCGAGCCCGGTCAACCCCTGGCCGGCGGCCAGCTCGACCAGGGCCCCCAGCCGGCGCCCGGAGCTGATCTTGATCGTCCCCCCCGCGGCGTCGATGACCTCGGAATCGGCCGTCTGGTTGCGGATGACCAGTCCAGGCAGGCCCCGGTCGGACACCACCAGGTTGGATCCCCCGCCCAGCAGGAACCACGGCAGTCCCTCGGCCTGTGCCAGGGCCACCGCCTCGGCCAGTTCGGCCTCGGTGCTGACCTCGAGGAATAATTCGGCCTTGCCGCCGATGCGGAAGGTGGTGAACTCCCGCAACGGGATTCCTGGCCGGATGCGCTTCTTCAAATCGGTTCCCTCGACCATGGCCGATACCTCCTGCAGTTTGTTGCCGCTAAGGAAGTATCGGCCAGATCGGGCCGGGAAGTGAGGTCACTTCCCCCGCTGGACGATCTCGATCTTCATTTTGTCGCCCCGCTTCACCTTCTCGGGGATGTCCAGGCCCTTCACGACCTGCCCGAAGATGGTGTAACTGCCGTCGAGGTGCGGGATCCGGTCCAGGCAGATGTAGAACTGACTGCCTGCGCTGTCGGGGTCGCTGGTGCGGGCCATGGCCAGGGTGCCCTTCACGTGCTGGCGGGTCCTGGAAAACTCGCCCGGAATGGTGTAGCCGGGCCCGCCGGTGCCGGTGCCGTCGGGGCATCCGCCCTGGATCACGAAGCCGGGCTCGACGCGGTGGAAGGTCAGGCCGTTGTAGAACCCCTTGCCGATCAGCGACAGGAAGCTCTCGACATGCTTGGGGGCAATCTCGGGGAACAATTCGATCCAGATCTGGCCGGCCGGCACGGTCAGCAGGACCACCGGGTGGGTGGCGACTTCCAGCCGGGCGTCTTCAGGAAGGGACAACGGGGCGGAAGCCGGTGCATCGGCGGCCCACATCGCGGCGGGAACCATCAGGGCACACATCAGGGCGATTTTCAACATGGTCACTCCTTGCTGGGGTGAAAGGATGCCGTATTCTACCGCATCCGGCCAGGGATTGCGAACAGCCGAACATTTGTTGGTCCCGCCCGGTCTTGCCGGCAGGGTGAGGATCAGTGGCCGGGGCCGGCCTGTGATACCATACCAGCGAGGGTTCCCAAGGAGCCCGCAGGAGGAAGACATGGGTTGGAAGCGATGGTTTCCCGTGATCGCCGGCGGCCTGGCCCTGTGCCTGGCGGCCATTCCCCTGGCGGCGCAGATGGAAAGCCGGCAGGGACGGCAGGGCCCGCTGGGGATGTCCGGGGGAATGGCCTCCGACCCTGAAATGCAGGCCTTCCAGCAGGAGCAGAAAGCGAAAACCGACCAGTTCCTGGCCGAGCTCGACCGGCGGGCGAAGGAGTTCATGCCCACCCTCGCCGGCAAACCAAAGGCCGACAAGCTGGCGGCCGTGCGGGCCTACAAGACCGATTATTTCCAGCGCAACTCCGCTTTCCGGAAGGAGATGCACGAAGCCCGCCGCGCCTTCGTCGCCCGGCGCCTGGCCGCCCGGAGCATGCCGCCGCAGGCCCAGGCCGCCATGCTCGGCCGGATCGACGCCAGTTACGCCGAGTTCGTCGCCTTCCACGAGAAGAAGCACCAGGAGAACATGGCCTTCCTCGACCGCCTCGCGCAAGACCCTGCCATGGACGGCCCCGCCCTCGACCAGGCTCTCGCCGATTTCTTCAAGAGCCAGAAAGAAGATGCCCGCCAGTTCCTCGAAGAAAAAAAGCGCGGCGGCCGGCCCGGCGGGGGATTCGGCGGCCGGCCCGGCGGGCGCTGACCGGCAAGCCCCGCCGACCGGCAAGCCCCG
>CAZKPI010000549.1:0-3947 GCA_964554555.1 uncultured bacterium | reverse complement strand
AGGGCCTGACAGTTGCTGGGGCTCCGACGCAGTGCTTCGGCGAGGTGCTCGGCGGCCTCCTCGGCCTTCCCCTGGTGATGCGCCAACCGGGCCAGCGAATAGTAGGCCTCGGGAAGGTTGGGGTCGAGCCGGATGGTTTCGCGGAGGAACAGCTTGGCCCCCTCGAGGTCGCCGAGGCGTGACAGCTGAAGGGCGGTGCTGTACTGCAGTTTGACATCGTTGGGATTGAGCATGGCGGTCCGTTTCAGCTCCTCGGCCCGGGCGGCCGGACTGCCGGCGGCGGACTGCTCCTGGGCGGCGTTGCGGCGGGCGTTCAGCGAGGCCTGGAGGGCGGACATGGCCATCTGCTGTTCCTGGCGGAGGCGGGCCTGGTAGGCGTTGTACTGATCCTCACGGTGGAGGATGGCGAAGCTTTCCCGGGCGATGCGTTCGGCATCCTCTTTGAGGCGGGGGTCACGGATCTTCGGCAGGACGGCCTTGACCTTGTCCATGGCCTTCCGGAAATCGCCATTGGCAAAGTCGAACAGGGCCTGAAAGAATTCGCGTTCGACCGGAGTGCCCTTCTCCTTCAGATACTGCTCGATGGCATACATGGTGCCGCGGTCCTCGCGGCCGAGCAGGGAGCGATCCATGGTCACCGAGGAGCGGAAGAACTTGAAGGCGAGGTCGAGGCGCCCCTGGTCCTTGGCGTCGAGGGCGGCTTCGAAGAAGATGTAGGGAAGGAAGGGGTTGACCGCGTAGAACTTCTCGAGTTCGGCCACCGCCTCTTCCACCTTCTTGGTCTTGCGGAGGATCTGGTAGAGGAAATAGAAGGGCGAGGAGTTCTTGGGATTCAGCGCCATGGCGGCCTGGATGGCCTTGGTTGCCTTGGGGAAATCGCCCAGCTCGTAGTAGAGGGTTCCCAGGGCGAACTGGTACTGGAAACTCTTGCTGTGGAACAGGTCCCCCTTCTCGCGGAGCTTGTCGATGTCCTTCCCGTTGCGGGCCAGCCGCATCAGCTTCAGGATCTCGACGTAGGGTTCCTCGCGGGTGGGATCGAGGGCCAGAACCTCCTTGAAGCATTTCAGGGCGGTGGCCTGGTCGCCGAGGGCGAGCGAACACCGGGCCGCTCCCAGTTTGACCTTGACCACCATCTGTTTTCCCAGGGGGGCGGTTCCCAGGTCGAGATACAGGGCGCGGGCCTTTTCCATCTCGAGGATGCTTTCGTAGAGGTAGGCCAGCGAATAGCCGAAGGTGACGTCGCGTTTTTTCGCCAGGGCTTTTTCGAAGGCGGCGATGGCGGTGGGGAAGTCCTTGAGCCCGGCGTAGGCGAAGCCCAGCAGGGACTGCACATTGGGGTCGTCGGCGTGCCGAACGGGTTCGAGAAGTTTCACCATCTCGGCGAAATCGTTCTTCTCGAAAGCAGTGCGGGCCAGCCTGACCTGGGTGGCGATGTCGGGCAGTTTCTCGGGGCGGGGCCCGCTTGGCTTGTCCTGACGGGGCTTCCAGGGGGCGTAGACCACGAGGAAGGCGGCCAGGATCAACGCCAACAGCAAAATCGGGACCTTCAACCCGTCCATGCAGAAAACCTAACATACCTCCCGGGCCAGGGCAACCGGATGATGGATGGGGCCGGCGGGGGAATCCCGGGAGAATGCATGGTCTCTGGGGGGGGCGGGGACCCCCTCAAGGATCGGGGAAGAACGGCCGATAGGTTGAGAGACAGATGGGCGCCGGTGGTTCCGGCAGTCTTGCGCCAAGGAGCGAACGGATGAAGTTCGAGATCAGGGTCGAGGAAAACCGCGAAGAACAACCCGCCGCGGGCGGTGAGAACACCAGCCTGCAGACCTATTCCGGCGACGTGTCGATCGACATCGGGCAGGTGCTGGCGGCCAATCAGGCCTTGTTGAAGAACATCAACCGGCGCATGGAGGAGATGGAGTCCCGCATGAAGTCGCTCGAGGTGGTCATCGAGCGGCAGGCGGCGGCACTCCAGAACAGCATCCCCCAGCGGCTCCTCCTGATGGCCCCGCCCAAGCCGGTCAAGCCCTGGACGCCGGATTACCCGGCACTGGACGAATCCTGGTTCGGGAGGTTCTCCCTCCTCGAGCGCTGGTTCCAGCCGCACAAATTGCGGCGGCGGCATTCCGAGATGTGACGAGCGGGCGGCCGCGGGCCGCCCCTGGTCGGGGACAAAGCGAGAGATCGGACGGGAGACCCGGGGAACGACCCCGGGTCTCCTGCTTCCGGCCTGATGATGCCCGTGAACGGCCAAAAGACCGCCGCCCGCGGTGGTCGAGGATATCGAGGATATCGAGGATATCGAGGATCAGGTCCAGGCGCGGGAGAATGAGGGACTGGCCTGGCCGGGTTCCCCTCGTCAGCCGACCCGGGCGGAATCAGGGCAAAGAAGAACAACTCCGTGGCGTGCAAGAAACCACGTTGGTGCGGTGCCGCCCGCGGCGGCGGGGAGAAGCCCATCCGGCCGCGGGCCGGGCGGGGCGGGGCGACCGGGTTACTCGCCGGCGGTCTCGTTGTCGATCAGGACGATGTCCTTGATGGCATCCAGGTTGGCGGTGCCGGCCTGGAACGCGACGAAATACTGGCAGGTCTCGCATTCCGATTTCTTGTAGACGTCCCAGCAGTAGCTTTTGTGGGGGTTGGTGTTGGTGCAGGTCATGCAGTGCCTCCGCGTTTCATGCCGAACAGCGAGGGGACCCGCGGCGGCAGGGCGGGGGCCCAGCCGGGGTTGATCACGGTCTCCCGCAGTTCGTGGTCGAGATCGAGGGCTTCCATGAGATCGTTCAGGTATTCGGGCTTCAGCCACACCGCCCTCTGCAGGGCCCGGATGGCCTCGTCGGGCTGTCCCTGGAGGGCGAGGTCGACGCCCAGGTTGAAGTGGGCCTGGGGAAGGGTGGGGCAGACACGCACGGCTTCACGGTAGGCGGAGATGGCCTCGGCGGCCTTCCCCTCGGCGTCGAGATCGACGCCGCGCTGGTAGAGACGCCACCCCTCCTGCTCGATGTGTTCCCGATCCTGTTCCATGACCGTCTATTCCTACCATCGGCGTGCGCGGCCGGCGGTCGAAGTGGGGGGCAGTATACCACGTATGCACCGTTTCTACAATGGGGCGGACGCTTCTTTTCCTCTGGGGGCCTTCCTTTTCACGGCGGTTTCAGGTACATTTTGGATGACAATTCCGAGGGAGGAAGCCATGATCAAGAAATTCAAAGGGGCCGGGCCGGACATCCATCCGTCGGCCTTTCTGGCCGAGAATACGGTGGTGATCGGGCAGGTGGAGATCGGGGAGAACGTCAGCCTGTGGTATGGCGTGAGCGTGCGGGGCGACATCAACCGGGTCCGGATCGGCCGCGATACCAACATCCAGGAGCAGACGGTCATCCACGTCGATTCCCCCACCGAGGATTCCGACCCCGAGAAGGGCGCGACCATCATCGGCGAGCGGGTCACCGTGGGACATCGTGCCCTTCTGCATGCCTGCCGGATCGGCAACGACTGCCTGATCGGCATGGGGGCGATCATCCTGTCGGGCGCCGAGATCGGCGACGGCTGTATTGTCGGAGCGGGAGCGCTGGTGCGCGAGGGCCAGAAGGTGCCGCCGCGCTCGCTGGTGGTCGGCCTGCCGGCCGTGGTCAAGGGTTCCGTCTCCGAGGAGCGGCTGGCCCAGATCAAGGATTCGGCCAGGCACTACATGGACCTGGCCTGGGAGTACAAGAAGACCTCGTCGGCTTCCTGACCCGGCCAGGCCAGCCCGGTCCGGGCGGCGTTTCGCCGCCGGGGAATGATGTTCCCTGCCGGGAGGCGGGGGAACCGCAGGTGCCCGGGTGGCCGCCTCCACCCCGGGGGCCGGTGACAGGCCGGCCGAGCCGGGGCGGCCGGTGGCGAGGGCGGGAGCGTCAACCGGGCGGATGGATGCGGATGGCCCGGGCCGGCAGGGCCGGGCAGGC
>CAZKPI010000548.1:0-3960 GCA_964554555.1 uncultured bacterium | reverse complement strand
CGGCGGCAAGGGGGGGTGGCCGGCCTCGGGCCGGCCGGTTCGGGAACCGGACCGCGGCGGTCCACCGGCGAGGCCAACCGCCGGCATCCGGCCTGACCCGGCCGAGCCGGCGGCGGCGGTGCGGTTCACGAGGCCTCTTCGGGGCCGGTCAGCCATTCGATGGCCGCCTCGGGTTCGTAGAAGATGAAGAACTTGACCTTGTACCGGTCGGACTGGGGCGCCAGGACCTTCGAGTATTTCCCCGGGGTGGGGTTCTTCTCGCCGATCAGCAGGGCATAGCGGCGCCCCAGGATGTGGCGGTGGGTGCCGAAGAAGGCGGCCAGGCTGGCCAGGTCGCTGGGCGAGCGCTTGGCCAGGGTCTCCCGGGCATCGATCAGGACGTTCAGTCCACGGCGAAAGGCCGGGTCGTGGAAGGCCGCGTCGAATCCCTCGCGGGTCTCCTCGACCCCCTGGTGCCCCGACATCCGGAACCAGATGAACCCCTGCTCGAACGTGTAGGTGATGGCCATCTCTCACTCCCGCCCGTCAACCGGTCCGCCCCGCTGAGGCGTTGCTCTCATCATACCAGAGGCGGCGCGCCGGAGAAAGTCGGCGGCCGGCCGCCGGGATCGTCCGCCCTACGCCCGGTTGTCGAGCTTGCGCTGGTCGAACCCCTCGAGCGGGGCATCGGCCCAGGCCGCTCCCCAGCCGGCGCCAAGACCGGCTGTCCGCAGGCACCTGAAGACGTTGCGCATCGTGCGGCACCTCCATCTCGGCTTCCCGGGTATGGTAACAGGAACCGGCGGCCGGGGCGAACGGGCATCCCCTTGTCCGTTCCGGCAGGGGCCAGCGGATCTTTCCGACCGGGTCAGACTTCTTCGGGCAACCGCCCACCGGAAATCGGCCTTGGCTGAAGAGACGCCCGGCCGGACGGCCCCGAATCGGGCGGCCGGGCGGCCGGCGTTCGGCAACCGACTGCCGGATTCCAGGGGCCCGTGGCCCCCCTGACGAGGCGGCCGGAAGAAGGGGGTCTCCGTCTGCTCTGAACGGATGGCCATTTTTGGTTTGCGTTCGCTTTGGGACAGCCTTCTTCGGGGATCAGACAATCCTCCCAGGTATGGTATAGTGTCAATAGATCACAGAGGGGAGTACCATGGAAGAGGTCACCAAACCCGGGCCCGCGAGCCCCCCGTTGCCCTCCTCGCTCGACCTGAACCTCTGGCTGGCGGTGAGCCTCGCCTCCCGCGAGGAGGCGGAGCGGCGCCTGGCCCTCGACGAGATCGGCTTCCAGGGCCTGGCCGACGCGTTCGCCGACCAGTTGCAGAGCCTCGCCGACCACGACCCCGCCGAAGCCTGCCGCCACTTCGCCGCCCGCCTGCTGGCCGGCCGCCAGAAGGCCAAGGCCGACCGCACCGTCGAAAAGATCGAGCTGACCCCCGAGCGGACCAAGGCCCTCCTCGAGATGGGAGAAGACACCCTCCAGCGCGTCGTCCAGCTCTCCCTGCGCCGGGCTCCCTCCCCCGAGATCCTCGACACCTGGCGCGCCCACCTCCTCGGCGAGGAAAATCCCGAGGTCATCGGGGTCGGTCTGACCCTGCTGGCCCGCTTCGGACGCCCCGAGGATGCCGGGCTTGCCCTTCCCTTCAGCACCCATGCCTCGACCGGCGTGGTGCGGGCCGCCATCGACCTTCTGCACGCCAGGAACCCCGACCGGTTCAAGGAGACCATCGTCCAGTTCCTCACCGCCGACGACCTCGAGGTGCGCCTGCACACCATCCGCAAACTGCGCACCTTCGACCCCCGCGAGGCCCAGGTCTACCTGCGCTCCCTGCTGTCGGCCCGCAACCCGTTCATCCGCCAGCGCGCCCTGCGCGAACTCCTGCTGGTGCCCTTCAACGAGAGCGAAGCCCTCTACCTCGCCTACCTGGCGGCCGAACCCCTGCCCCTTCTGCTGGTGCTGGCCGGCTCGGCCGTCGCCATGAACCCCGCCCCCGAGCTTCCCCAGAAGCTGTACGATGTTTACTTCGCCGCCCGCGACACCCGCGCCCACATCCTCCAGCTGGTGATCGCCCAGGTGCTGACCGCCATCAAGGCCTCGGGCATCCTGCAGGAACCCGTCGAGACCTATCTCGAAACCCTCAAGGCCACCCTGCAGAAACGCAAGCTCTGGATCACGACCCAGATCGCCCTGAAGGACCTCGGCCACGCCGAGCCCGAGGTGCGGCTGGCCGCCATCGACAAACTGCGGCAGGCCCTCCAGTTCCCCAAGGTGCGCGAAGCGCTCGAGGCCCGTGACGCCGTCGAAACCGTCGAGGAGGTGCGCGAGGCCCTGGCCCAGGCCCTCGGCCGCGAGAAAGAGTCGTTCACCCCCGCCGCCTTCCGCGCCAAGGTGAAGGACGGCAGTTTCTACGGCCTCGAGCCGAAGGTGCAGAAGAAATTCGTCGCCACCATCACCGACGAGGAGGCCTTCCTCGAGGTCCGCGACATCATCGGCATCCTCGCCGTCGCCGACCTCGACCGCGGCGTTCTCCTGCACCTGCTCGACCGCATCGCCGCCCATTCCCGCTCGTGGGACCCCAAGTGCCTCTACCGGTTCCTCAAGCACGAGGACCCCGGGATCCTGGCCGCCGCCCTGCGGGCCGTCGGCAAGCTCGACCTCGACGCCATCTCCTACGAGATCCCCAACCTGATGCGGCACGACGACTTCCGGGTCAAGATGGCCGCCCTCGAGCTCTACCTGGTGTCCGACAAAGCCAGCGCCCTGCAGTACCTGGTGGGCATGCTGAAAGCCCCCCAGGTCAAGGTGCGCCGCAACGGCCTGTCCCTGCTGGCCACTGTCGACTACCCCTCGGCCGAGGGCATCCTGCGCGACTACTTCCCGGTCGAGAAGAACCTCGAGGCAAAGATGCAGGCCGGCTTCATCATGGCGGCCAACCCCACCCGCGAAGGCTTCCAACTGCTCTACGCCGCCTGCCACGACGAGAAGGGCAACATCCTG
Organism: uncultured bacterium; assembly: GCA_964554555.1. Taxonomy (GTDB): domain Bacteria; phylum Muiribacteriota; class Ozemobacteria; order Ozemobacterales; family Ozemobacteraceae; genus Ozemobacter. The sequence goes on along the minus strand of CAZKPI010000548.1, from coordinate 983 downwards.
CCCGGTTTCCAGGACCTGTGGGATTCCGCCCTGGAAGGCGCCGTCCCCCTGCTCGCCCCCGACGCCGCCACCCTCCTGGCCGCCTGCCGGGGCACCCACCAGCAGGACACCCAGGCCGCCGCCGCCGGCCAGCCTTCATACGCCTTCAAGAAGGTCACCGCCGCCACCAAAAAGAACCTGTTCGCGGAACAGGACGCCCAGGCCGCCGAAGGGGCGGCCGCCGACCTGCGGCTCCCCGAGCCCCAGGATGCCTTCGAAAAGGCGGCGGGCTTCTTCGACCGTCACCGCATGCCCCTGGCCGCCGCCGCCGTCGTCCTGCTCGCCGCCGGCCTCTGGTGGGCGGCTGGCGACCGCCTGCTCAGGCCGTCCGAACCTGGGCCGGTACGCGGAGTCACGCACGAGAGCCGGGCCAGCCGCATGGAAGAAGGGGCGAAGGACGTCCCGGCCGTGGTCAGCGGCCAGCGCGGCGGGGCCAGCCAGTTCATGCGCGGCCGCAGTTACAGCGGAACCATGCGTTCGATGGCGGCCGAGCGGCAGGCAATCTCGCAGGAGTTCCACCGCAAAAACAAGGAAGCGCTCCAGGAGACCCTGATGGCGATGTCGACTGACCCCAACTACAAGGGGTATGCCGAGTTCTATTTGAACGAGAACTGCTCGAAAGGCATGAAAGCCCTCGACGAGGGGAACCTGAAAGAGGCGCGCGACTATCTGACGAAGGCGCTGGTCGATCCCACCATTTCAGAAGAGGCCCGGGTCATCGTCTGCCAGGGATTGATGGGCGTCGGCTGGGAGATCGGCGACAAGGACTCGATCGAGAAGTCCATGGAGGCTTTGCTGGCCACCATCCCCGAGAACGAGCTCCCCAAGGGATATGATAAAATGAGGATAAAGGAAGCTTTCGCCGGCCTCGACCGGTTCAACGAGGTCACGCCCGAGCAGTTCAAGCTGATCATGCAGAAGATGGCCACCCAGTATCCCGGCAA
>CAZKPI010000547.1:0-3965 GCA_964554555.1 uncultured bacterium | reverse complement strand
CTCCGGGCCCGGATCCGGGTCCGGAAGCGGACCCCCCAGCGGATCGAGGTCGATCTCGTCAGGATGTACTGAGCATCAGGAAGGAGGCACCCATGCGCCAGGTCACCCGCACTCCCTTGCTCCCGGCCAGGCAGGCCCGGTCAGCCCCCGCCCACCCCGCCGGCGGCATTGTTCTCCTGATCGCCGCGGTGATGCTCGCCAGCGGTTTCGTGGTGCTGGCCGAGGGAACCGGACTGCCGCGCGAGGCCGAGGTGGCGGGCGTCAGCCTGGAAGCCCCCTACAACGGATGCCTGCTGGTGTTCAGCGCACCCAGCCAGTCGGCCCCGAAGCTCGGGTTTGTGGCCAACGGCGACACCGTGATGATCCATGAGGTGCAGGGATTTTTCGCCCGCATCACTTGCGGCAAGTTCCCCGAAGGCGGCTGGGCGTGGTCCTCGTATCTGCGCTTCAAGGAGGACGATCCGGCCGCCGGAGGTTCGGGGGAACCGGTCCTGCTGAAAGCCCTGCGCGAGACGCACGACCCCTTCGCCAACCGGGATCCCCAGCGGATGAAACCCTACCTTCCCCTGGCCGACCCCGAGGTGGTCGCGTCGTTCCTGCGGGTGGTGACATGGCCAGCCTCGACTCCGTGAACCAGACTCCCGGATTCCGCGGACCGTCGCTGTCCCGCCAGCGTTCCGGCCCGCCGGCGGTCGGCCTTCGGGACAGGCAGGCCCGGCCGGCGGCGGCAGGAGCGGTTGCCCGGCCGCGGCCAGGCCAGCCCGCCATCAGCCCCCTCCCCCGCTTCCCATCGCCCAGAGAGGCGTCTTTCACCGATTTCGGGCGGGGACAGGGAACCCTCCGCCGGGCGGAACGGCGGGGATCGATCCTTCTGCTGGCGCTGGGTCTGCTTTTTTGCATCGCCCTGTACGCGGTGGGCTACCTGAATTACATGCAGTCCCAGCGGCGTCTGCGGGCGAGGGGAACCCGACAGCACCTGCTGTCGCGGGTGGCCCGGTCGCTGGCCACGCTGGCCATCCACAAGATCCAGTTCGGACCTCTGCTGGCCGCGAACTCGGGAGGGGCTTTCCCTGAGCAGGAGAGCGATTCCGAGTCCCTGTTCCCTTTGTTTCGTGAGTTGGCGCGGCCGCGGTCCGAGATGGAACCCGTCGAGGGGGAGGTCGACCTGGCCGAGGTGCCGACCAGCGATCTCGAGACGATCACGCAGGACATCATCGGGCCCCTGGCACGGATGGGGCAGTTCGCCTTCCACATCCGGTACCAGTGCCAGCCCGGGGATTTCCAGGAGTTCGGCCTGGCGGGGGCCGGGTTCCGGCGCGAGAAGAGGGGCAGGATCCGGCTGTTCGTCCAGCTCACCCTGCAGAAGCCCGGCGGCCAGGCATTCTCGGAGGAGTTCTCCTATTCCTGCCCGGTCAAGGTGGTGACCCCGCTGACCCCCGTTTTGTCGAAGTTCACCCTCTACGTCGAGAACGCCGGGTTTCCCCATTCGACGACCACCTACGAGTACAACCGCGTGCGCGTGGACGAGAACGGGGCCCTGATGGCCGACTCCCCCGCCGCCCCTCTGATCCTCGACAACGACGGCCCGGGGGCACCCCATGGCCCGCTGGCCGTCGAGACCACGATGGACCGGTTCGTGGGGGCCCCGCGCGGCCTGGTCTACCTGGGCGGACCGACCGAATTGCGGCTGAACCTCGCCTACTCGCCGCCCACCGGTCTCGACGCCACGCACGGCGAAGGGTTCCAGTTCTTCCGGAAGTCAAACGGGGACGGGTTCCGGTGGATCGGCTATGCCCCACTGCCGGCCGGGGGTGACCTGCGTATCTATCAGATGGAGGTCGGCTGTTCCCCCAGTTCCCACGACGAGGTCCGGCTGTTCTACGATCTGATCCGGCAGGAGGCCTCGACCCGCTTCTGGCCGCTGTTCCGCGATTCCTACCACGTGCAGGAGAGTTCGATCTTCCGGCTCAACGGGGTGGATGCCAACCGCTCGCCGACCCTGGTGCTGGGCAACGTGGCCGCCCATGTGCTGATGGCGCAGTTGTACCAGAGCGACCGGCTCAAGGGCCCGCCCTGGAACCTGACCCGGGCCCGGGAACGGCTGTTTCTGTATGAGGACCCGCTCAAATACCAGATGGAGTGCACCATCCCCAACGGCAAACTGGCCTTGCTGCGCGAGGCGGGCCTGATCTCCGGCACCCCGGACTCACTGGGGGACTACCTCATGCGGTTCGCCTCGTTCATCGGCCCCCGCCACATCAACCTGGCGGTGCCGTTCGCCCACAACCGGACGGTGCCCGACCCCTGGACCGTCTTTCCCGAATCGGACCCTCTGATGCGGTTCTGCAAGGGTGAAGCCGCCGACGAGGAAAAGCATGCCGTGCCCGAGGCCTTCCGCGGCCTGGCCGGGGTGACCTCGCTTCGCGAGATGGACCCTTTCCTCGCCCCCATCCGTGACCAGAGCCGCTATGCCTACGTGCTGACCATCCCCGCCGGCCCCGACGTTGACCTGTGGACCGCCTTGCAGAGGCGGGGTCTGCTCTGGAACGGCGTGCTGTCCCTCGACGGGCTGATTCTGGTCCGGGCGCCGGCGGGCCGCCTGGTCCTGGACCGCCCGCTCTCCTACCTCGGCAACGGGGGGATCCATCTCGAGGAGGGGGAGCTGGTCATCGGCGCCTCGGTGCGCCCCCTGCCGGGACAGCGCCCCCGCGCCATCCTGCAGTTGGCCGCCCTGCACGGGGACATCCGGCTGACCGGCCCCGACGGGACCGACATCCAGGCCAGCCTGGTGGCCAACGGCCGCCTCCGGTTCGAGGGGGGCCGCGCCACCTCCCTGGCCGGGTCGCTGGCCATGAAGACGCTGGCCGCCACCCCGGCCGACCTCGCCGCCTTTCCCGGCGCCGCCCTGACCTACTACCCCCCCCTGGCCGCCCGGCCGGCCCTGCCCGGCCGCCCCGTCCCCGACGAGGCGGCCTCCGAGCACCCCACGCTGAGCTTCAGCTTTGAATTGGTACCCACCGAAGAAAATTAATATGTACAAACTATTTGGACGCCCGCCCCGCCCCGCCGGGATCTCCCTGGTGGAGGTGCTCATCGCCCTGTTCGTGCTGGTCATCGGCATCCTGCCCGCCTTCCACGTGTTGTCGCAGGGAACCATGGGCACCACGATGACGCGGGACGAGATCCTGGCCCACGCCTATGCCACCGAAGCGATCGACTGGGGCTACGCCAAGGGGTTCGACGCGATGACGGCCGCCGCTTTCACCGAGCGCGACCTGCCCGCGGTGGACGGCGGCACCCCCATCGACCCGCGCTTCCGGCGGGTGCTGACGGTGGTCGAACGCACCCCCGACCGCGGCATCGCCGACTGGCCGCTCGAATACCGCATCCTGCAGGCCCGGGTGACCTGGACGACGGCCGGCATCGACCAGGTCTTCGTCCAGACCGGGCTGTTGTTCCGGGGGAGGCCCAGGTGAACCGGCGCGCCGTCACCCTGATCGAGGTCATGATCGCCGTCCTGGTGGGCGGCATCCTGTCGGTCGCCCTCACCCGCCTGCTGACCAGCACCATCCGGGTCAGCCAGAAGGGAAGCAGTCACCTGACCAATGTCCAGGCCGCCGCCATCCTGGTGGCCCGCCTCGAGATGGACCTGGTGCAGGCCGAGTCGGTCACCATCACGCCGGACGGCGGTCTCGACCTGGCTGTCCGCACCAGTGCCGGGACGGTGCCGGTCCGGTACCGGCCGGGCGAGGACCAGACCGGCTACATCCGGCGGGCGCCCGCCGCCCCCGGGTCCAGCGGCGAGGAGGCCCACCCCTTTGCGCGGGACCAGAAGGTCGAGGTCGTCCTGACCCCGGCCGCCATACCGCCCCGACGGGGCTTCTTCCTCGAAGTCAAGGTGCGGAGCCGCCCGTCGGGGGCCGAGGAGCACGTCATCCGGCGGTTCATCTACCCCGCGATGCTGG
>CAZKPI010000546.1:3767-3991 GCA_964554555.1 uncultured bacterium | reverse complement strand
CAGAGAACCAGGATGGCCACATATTGGTAACTGCGGTCGAGGATGTACTCGTTCACGATCCCAAGGAAGGCGGCGGCCGCGGGGGGGGTGCCCGGCATGACGGGAACCCGCAGGGGGACCCGCTGGAAGAACAGCTCCATGGCGGCGTAGGCGAAGAAGACGGCGGCCGTGATCCAGGCCGCGGCGGCCGCTCCGGGCCGCCCCAGAGCCCGGCCCGCGCCGAA
>CAZKPI010000546.1:0-3746 GCA_964554555.1 uncultured bacterium | reverse complement strand
GAAGAAGGGGCCCGCTCCGAAGAAATACGGCGTGCGGGCGGCCGGCCCGCCGCCCCAGAGCCAGCCGGCCAGGCAAACCGCCGCCAGGACGAGCGACAGGTTCCGCTGGCGTCCGGACGGGTCCATGGCGTCCTCCTTCCCCGATGTGTGGTGACCTTGCTGTTCTGGCAGGCTACCGTGTTCCCCGCCCGCGGGCAAGGCCCGGTCACGGCACGAGGAACGGATCATCCCCGACCCTCCGGCGAACGCAGGCCGATGACCTCGAACATGCGGACGGCCTGTTGTTTCCCCTTGACCGTGGTGCGGGCCATCTCGACCGCCTCCACCCGGTCACGGACCAACCGCCAGGTGTTCTCGGCGATGATGATCTGGGTGTGGACCCCCTCCTTGGACGCGGTTTCCAGCCGCGCGGCGAGGTTCACCTCGTCCCCGATGACGGTCAGGTCCTTGCGGCGGTCACTCCCGACATCGCCCTGCATGACCCGCCCGGTGCTGATGCCGACACCGATGGCGATGGGGAACCGGCCCGCCGCCTGGCGTTCCCGGTTGAACGCGGCCAGGAACTCCCGCATGGCCAGGGCCGCGCGCACCGCCTGCAGGGCCTGGTCCGGGCCCGGGGTGCGGAACACGGCCATCACCGCGTCGCCGATGAACTTGTCGATCTCCCCCCCGAAGCGGGCCAGCACCGGTTCGACCCCGCCCAGGAAGGCGTTCAGCATGGCGAACATGTCGCGCGGGGAATGGGCCTCGCACAGGGTGGTGAAGCCGCGGATGTCTGAGAACAGGATCGTCGCCTCGACCACCTCGCCGGCCTGCCAGCGGGCTTCCGCCGAGTCTTTCACCGCCTCCCGCACCGTATCCGAGACATACGCCTGCAGGCGCTTCCGTTCGCGCAAGTCCTTCACCATCTGGTTGAAGGTGCGGCTGATGTGCCCGATCTCGTCGCCGCTCTCCACTGGCAGTTCCACGTGCAGATCGCCGCCGGCCACCAGCCCGAGGGCCCCGTCGATGCGGCGGATCGGCACCAGCAGACGGTCGGCCAGCAATACCCCGAGCAGAAGGGCCACCGCCAGGGCGGCCACCGCGGTGAAGACCAGCTGGCGGCGCCTGGCCTCGACCGCCCCGAACGCCCGCGTCAGCGAGGCGTAGAAGACCGGCCGGTAGATGGGGGTGCGGCGGGCGGGCGAGTAGACCAGGAAGGACTCCTCCTGGCCGGTCACTTCCTGGAGCACCTCCCCTTCCGCATCGAGAAGGGGGGCCACCTGGGGGTTCAGGCAGATGGGCGAGGCCGGCGGCAGGTGCGGCCAGATGGCGGCGGCATGCGAGTGACAGGCCAGCTCGAGGCTGGCGCGCGGGTCGGCCGAGGCGAACCGCTGGGCGGCGATCTCCCGGCGGTAGCAGGCATACTCGAAGTGGGGCTCATTGGCGGTCAGGATCAGGGCGTGCCGGATCCCCTCCAGCCAGACCAGGCATTTCATGAGGCGTACGTCGGTCCGGGACAGGCGGAACCGGTTCCACCGCCCCGGCCGCGACAGGACGTTGCCCTCGCCCGCCTCGCTCACCTGGCCTCCCTCGCCGACCTCGTCGGTCATCAGTTCGCCCAGGGAGGGCTTCCCCGCGGCCGGCGGCGGGAGGCCACGCCCGGCCGTTGCCTCGTTCTGCAGGATCACCTTCAGGATCGACAACAGGTAGCGGTCCACCTTCTTGTCGCCCTGGAAGACCAGCCGGCCCTCGGGGTCGGACAGGAAGAAATTGGCGATCGCCCGCTCGCGGATCAGGTCCTGCAGGCGATCATTCAGCGCGGGCAGGGAACGGGCCCCGCTGGCCAGGGCCTCGATACGGCGGGCTATGGCGAGGGAATGGGCGGGAAGCGAGTCAGCCAGCCGCCGGTCGAGGACGCGCGCCGCATCCTGCATCCGCAGGCGGGTGGTCTCCCGCACCCGTTCCAACTGCTGTTGCCCCAGCAGGATCGTTCCCTGCACCAGACCGAACATGGGCAGGCCGACGGCCGCCAGGAAATACCCGGCGATCCGCCACTGGAGCGACAGATCGAGGCCGACCCCGCGGCGGAACAGGACGGCGGCGGCAAGCCCGCCCAACAGCACCAGGCACACCGCGAACTTCAGGAGCCGGAAGGAGGCCCGGGAAGTGTCGAGATCCTGGCGGAGATCCCGGAAGACCAGGACCTGCTCGTTCCGCTCGGGGGAGGTCAGCACCGGCACCCCCAGCCAGTCCCCGACCAGGACGTGCGGGGCGGCGGACCGCTCGAGGGCTTCGGCCAGCTGTCTCCCGAACCCGCGCCTGGCCGACAGCGGCGGCTGGAACCGCTGTCGGCGTTTCCCGTTGTAGGTCAGCAGGCCCAGGGGGAAGGCGGCATCCCGGAACTCAGGGGGGGCGAAGCCCTGGAAGGCCATTCGGCTCCAGAAATGGTCGGGAAGGGCATCGACGAAGATCACTGCCAGGAACCCGGCCACCCGTCGCGGGGGCCGGGGGCTGGCGGCGGCGGTCGCCGGCGGGGAACCGCCGGCCTGGTTCCAGTTCGTCCAGTAAACCAGGCAGGTCTTTCCCAGAAATTCTCCGGGGAACGGCTCCATGCGGGCGGAAAGGAGGTCCTCGGCGCGGAGCCGGGGGCCCAGCAGAGGCTGGAACTCTTCGGCGATCCGCTGTCGGACATCGGCGGGCTGGACCTCGGGGGCCCCAGGATTGAGGAAGAAGGTGCGGACCATGCCCTGCCAGCGGCGGGTTCCCGGCAGAGCCAGGTCGGGGGGGAGAGGGATCAGGTCACCGCGGTCGTCCCAGGCGACCCAGCGGGCCGCGTTCGGCAGGTGCTTTCCGAACCGGGCCGCCCACCCCTGGAACTGCCTCGCGGAGAGCTCTCTCAGGCCCAGAGCCATCTGCTGAAGGACGGAGCGGGGCTCGAGGGCCGTACGGATCGCCATGCCCCGGCTTTCGAGCATGGACGAGGCACGGGCGAGGAGCAGGGCGCGGTCTTCGGTCAGCCAGGCGTCGGCCTGCCACCAGGCGACCCCCGTCGGCAGTACCACGAGGGCCACGTACAGGAATCCCCAGACGATCCAGGACTCCCGGTGGGCGAGCGGCGGCCGGCGTGTTTCCTCCATTCCGGAAGGGAGCGACCGGGGCTCACGCCCGCGGCGAGGGGAAAACCTGCCTCACGGGCGCCTGCCGACGGTCTGGACGAGGGTGATGCGGTGGGTGAGGGGCAGATGGAGCGCCATGGCCAGCACGGGGCGGTCGACCGAGGCCCGGACCACAGTGGCGAGGCCTTCTGAGGCGCAGAAGAGGTAGACGTTCTGGGTGATACAGCCGGTCTCGACCGCCGCGTAGAGCGTGCGGTCCTCCTCCGGGACCTCGATGGGCAGTTTGAGGGGGTCCGACACGTAAACGAGAGTGAGGGGGGCCGAGGCGACGAACGGCTGTTTGCCGGCCAGCGGTCGCAGATCGCCCGTGACGAGGCGGCGCAGGAGGTTGGCCTTCGCGTCGTAGAGGTAGGCGCCGTCGGCCAGGATGGCCACCACCTCGACCATCTGCCAGTTCTTGGCCGATGGGATGGTGCGCTTGCCTGAATCGGGGCGGTTGACTCCGGCGGCCGCCCACAACAGGTCGGAGAGCTGCTGCAGGGGCAGGGGTTCGGCACCGAACTCGCGTTCCGACTTCCGTTCGCGCAGGGCTTGCAGGAGAGGCTTGCCGCCTTCCTGGCGGGGGGGCGGCAGGACCACGTCGTCGGG
>CAZKPI010000545.1:2549-3996 GCA_964554555.1 uncultured bacterium | reverse complement strand
AGTCGCCCGCCGGGTGGCAGCGCACACAGGTGCACCACCGCCCGTCTCCAGGCCATGCGCGGCGCCTGCCGGGTCACCCTCTCCCCGCTTCCCAACGCGAGCGGCACCGAACCGATCCTGTCCGAGGAAAAAACCTGCAAGCTCGCCGAGGAGGAGGATCTCACCCTGCAGGTCACCCATCGGGGCATCATGGTCCGCACCTCCGAGGGGGTCGAATTCAAGGAGGGGTTCGGCAAGCTGGTCATCGTCGGGGAGGGCCTGTTCAACCTCGAAATGTTCAACCTGCCGCCCTACCTTTTGTCCGGACGGCTCGAGGTCACTCTTCAGGACGACAACACGGTCACCTTTGTCAACCAACTGCCGATCGGCGATCTCGTCAAAGCCGCCGTCTCGGAGTTCAGCCCCTCGCCGGAGATCGAGGCCACCAAGGCCTTTATCGTCCTGGCCCGCTCCCGGATCCTGGCCGCCTGCGAACAGCGCCGGCACGCCAGCGACACCTTCGACCTGTGCGCCGGCCCCCATTGCCTGCCCTTCAACGGCTACGGCAACAACCGGGAACTGGTGGAGGTTTTGCTCGAGCAGGTCCCCAACCTGGTCATGACGGCCGGCGGCAAGGTGGTCTTCCCGTATTTCCAGGAATGCTGCGGCGGCAAGATCTCCAGCGCCAAGGACATCTTCGGGAAGGACGACCCGGTCCATTCCGCCCGCGAGGACCGCATCCCCGGGAAGGGCTCGGAGAACTGCTTTCACAGCCCCTCCTTCTACTGGACCCGCGAGTTCAGCCAGGAGGAGATGGCCGACTTCCTGTCCATCACCTTCGCCGGCGGCTCGGGCCGCGTCTTCCTCCGCTGGGACCCGATCAGGACAGATGCCGCCGGCCGCATCTGCGAAGTCCGCCTGTATGGAAGGCGCGACCAGAGGATGCTCGGCACCGACTTCCTCGAAGCCGCCTGGGACTACTTCGGCACCAATTCCCTCAAGAGCATGCGCTTCACCCTCGAACCGATGCGGCGGACCACCATCTTCCGGGGGATGGGGCGCGGTCAGGGCGTCGGGCTGTGCCTGTACGGAGCCGATGGCCTGGCCAAGAAGGGGATGAAGTTCGAGGAAATCCTGCGGTTCTACTACACCGGGATCACCCTGACCACGAACCCCGGCGGGGACCACGCCGCTGACAAGGAGCCCCCGGCCCCGGCGGCTGACCGCCAGAAAAACGCCCCGGGGCGACACGGGGGCAAGGCGGGCCAAGGGGCGAAACCCGGGAAAGTCTCCCGCTAGCGCCGGCCCCCAGCCGGACAAAGGGCACCCAACACCCGGCCAGCCGGCCGGCCGGCACCCGGCGCGGGCTGACTCCGGTCGGTGTCCGGAAGAATGCGCCAACCGCCCCGCGGCCGGCGGCCGTCCGGCGGCACCAGGCGGGGGCGGGGGCGGAATTACTGGTCGGCCG
>CAZKPI010000545.1:659-2539 GCA_964554555.1 uncultured bacterium | reverse complement strand
TCGAAGGTCAAGAGCATCGTCAGGACGGTGGCGAAAAACAAGGGGGCGGTGGCCATATCCTGTCATCTCCTTGCAGGGATTTTCCCTGGTCATCGACCGGATGGACGGTTTCCATTATACGGATTCCCGCGGAAATTTCCAGAGGCAGGAAAGCCGCACGGGCGGCCTCGTTCCGTTCCCCCCGGTTTGACACCGTCTTCCCGGCCGGGTAGAATGCCCCTGCCCCGGCGCCCGCCGGCCCGCCCCAGCCGCCTCCCTTCCGGCGGGGGCAACCCCGGGGACATCCCACTGACAGGCAGGTTCCCATGACCGACAAAATCGTCGTCCTGGTCACAGCGCCCGATCAGAAGACCGCCGAGACCATCGCCAGCCAACTGCTCCAGGACAGGCTGATCGCCTGCGCCCAGATCCTTCCCGGCCTGCAGTCGATCTACGAATGGGAAGGGAAGGTGGAGCGGTCCCAGGAATGGCTGATGATCCTGAAATCCCGCAGTGACGCTTTCGAGACGCTGGCCGCGAAGATCCGGGCCCTGCACCCGTACCAGGTGCCGCAGATCGTCGCCCTGCCCATCGAACGCGGGCACCTGCCCTATCTCCAGTGGATGGACGAGGTCATGGGGATCCGCACCGACCGCTCGCAATGACCGGTCACCCGCAGGTCTCCCGGTGAACGGAGGGGGCGCCCGGCCCTACGTCCTGAAGACCCCCGCCGGAACGACGGCGGCTTCCCGCATCGATTACGAGCGGGAGCTGAACCCGGCCCAGCTCGACGCGGTGATGACGCTCGAGGGCCCCCTGCTGTGCATCGCGGGGGCGGGGTCGGGCAAGACCAAGACCCTGGTCTTCCGGGTGGCCCGCCTGGTCGAGACCGGGGTTCCCCCCGAAGCGGTCCTTCTGCTCACCTTCACGCGCAAGGCCGCCCTGCACATGCTTGACCGCGCCGCCAGCCTGGTCGGGGCCTCGACGCGCGCCGTGGCGGGGGGCACCTACCACGCCTTCGCCAACCTGATTCTGCGCCAGCACGGCGCGGCCATCGGCCTGCGGCCGGACTTCTCGATCATCGACGACGGGGATGCCGCCGACATCCTGAACCACATCCGGCTGGAAATGGCCGCCCACACCAAGGCCACCCGCTTCCCGCAGAAGAAGACCCTGCAGGAGATGCTCTCCAAGAGCATCAACCGGGGGATTCCGCTGGGCGACCTGGTCAAGCTCGAATACGAGCATTTCCTGGAGCACCTGCCGGCCATCGCAGAGATTGTCAAAAAATTCCAGGAGTACAAGATCGCCCATGCCCTGCTGGACTACGACGACCTGCTCATCGACCTGCGGGTCCTGCTCGAGGATCAGCCGGTCATCCGGCAGGCGCTGGCGAAGCGGTTCCGGTTCGTGATGGCCGACGAGTACCAGGACACCAACCCCATCCAGGCGCGCATCACGCAACTGCTGGGGCAGGAACACGGCAACGTCATGGTGGTGGGCGACGACGCGCAGAGCATCTACTCGTTCCGCGGCGCCACCGTCAGGAACATCCTCGAGTTCCCCGCGCACTTCCCCGCCTGCCGGATGATCAAGCTCGAGCAGAACTACCGCAGTACCGGCTCGATCCTGGCCGCCACGAACCACCTGATGACCCACGCCCGCGAGGGGTTCCGGAAAAACCTGTACTCGACCCGGCCGGCCGGGGAGAAGCCCGCCCTGCTGGTCTGCGCCGACGAGGCGGAGCAGTCGCTGTTCGTGGCCCAGCGCATCCTCGAACTGCGCGAGGAGGGGGTCCCGCTGTCGCGCATCGCCGTCCTGTTCCGGTCGGGGTTTCACTCCTACCACCTGGAGCTCGAACTGAAGAAACGGAACATCCCCTTCACCAAATGGGGAGGGTT
>CAZKPI010000545.1:0-649 GCA_964554555.1 uncultured bacterium | reverse complement strand
ATCAAGGATCTGCTGTCCCACCTGCGGGTGGTGCAGAACCCCGGCGACCGGGTGGCCTGGCAGAGGATCCTTCTGCTGGTGGAGGGCCTGGGCACCAAGAGCCTGCCCGGGGTGTTCGCCGCCCTGGCGGCCGGCCCGAACCCCTACGACCTGTCGGCGGTCAAGGTTTCGAAACGGGCCCGGGAAGGGCTCGACCGGCTCGGGGCCGCCCTGCAGGAGGCCGACCGCCGCCGCGCGGGCCCCCCCGAGCGGGTGCTCGAGGTGTTCACGGACTACTACCTGCCGATCCTGAAGAACCTGTATTTCGACGACTACCCCAGGCGGGTGCGCGACCTCGATCAGGTGGCCATCATGAGCGGCCGGTTCGCCACGCTGACCTCGTTTCTGAGCGAACTGGCGCTGGAGCCGCCGCGTGACAGCCGCGACGACCAGCTGGCCGTGCAGGACGACGACGAGGAGCGGCTGGTGCTGTCGACCATCCATTCGGCCAAGGGCCTGGAGTGGCACTCGGTCTTCGTCATCTGGGCGCTCGAGGGCCTGTTCCCCACGTTCGGGTCCCTGCGCGATGCCGACGGTCTCGAGGAGGAGCGGCGCCTGATGTACGTCGCCATGACGCGGGCCCAGGAAAACCTGTATATCAGCTATCCCC
>CAZKPI010000544.1:0-3999 GCA_964554555.1 uncultured bacterium | reverse complement strand
ATCCAGAAGACGCCCAAGATTGACGTTCTCGACGGGGCTTTAACCTTGTACAAATTGCACGGACGTGACAAGCAGGCCGAACATTTCCAATGGCGGCTGAACGTCCGGCTCTACATCATCACCTGCAGTTCCGAGACCGTGGTCATCCCCTTCCACACCTGCAAGGTCGCCTTCCGGGGGGAGCATTCCCCCGACGAGGCCTACTTCCAGAACATCACGATCACCCCGCCCACCACCTTCCATGCCCGCGAGTTGAAGGAGACGGTCCGCTCCCTGACCGTCAGCAGTACCGAGAGCGAGGTGCTCATCAACACCGCCGGCCTGGTCCACCTGCAGGGCGAGATCACCGCCACCGAGCACCCGCGCCTGAACCGGGAGATCCGGATCAAGGCCATGCTGACCCCCCACCATTCCGAACTGCCCGCCGTCATCCAGGCCGATTTTGTCCCCGTGGCGCCGGGCGAGAACGAAGGGCCCCGCCTGCTGGCCCGGTGGCAGCTCCGGCTCCAGTCCCGCGACCGGACCCGGCCCGCCGGTCCCGGCGCCCCGGCCGCCCCCAACCCCCACGAGGAGGAAATGTGAAATACCTGTTCTACGTCTATGAAGACAACGACATGTGCCTTCAGCACGTCTTTCTGTACCTCAAGGAACTGAACAGGAAGAAGATCGAAGCCCGCCTGATCCTCGAAGGGAAGGCCGCCGGCCTGCTGGCCACCCTCGGTGGCCGCCCCCGCGCCATCGGCCAACAGCTGTTCGACGCGCGCGACAAAGGCTGGATCCTGGGGATCTGCAAGGCCTGCGCGGTGATGGGGAAAGCGGTCGAGGCCGCCAAGAAGGAGTTCATTCCCCTGCTCGAGGATCTCGACGGCCACGCCCCCCTCGCCCGCTTCCTCGAGGAAGGCTACACGATCGGCAAGTTCTGAGCCGGCGGCCCGGCGCGCCGCCGGGATCCCCTGCCGGATGCGTGGGTCGCGACAACGCCGGGAACCCGCGGGTTGTCCCGGCGCGGCGCGCCAGGCAACCGTTTGGCGCCGGCCTCCCTGGCGCCGGGGGGGCATGCCGCCGGGCCGGTCGGGAAGGGCCCCGGCGCGCTGGCGTTCACGTCTGCCGTCCCCGAACCCGGCATGCTTTCTGAACAGGCTCTGGCGGCCGATTGACGAATACCCATACGGTTCCTATAATCAAGAGCATCATGCGTCTGTTGGAACGAGCGATTCTGGGGGCGGCCGTCCTGGCCGTCATCGGCGTGCTGTTGGGCTGTGGCGGCGGCTCCAGCAGTCCCACCAATCCCATCGCCACCCCGGTCATCTCCTCCATCAGCCCGCAATCCGGAGCCGTCGGCACCGAAGTCACCATCACCGGGTCCAATTTCGGGGCGGTCCAGGGCAACAGCACGGTGAACTTCAACGGGATCCTGGCTCCCGTCATCCAACCCTGGACCAACACCAGGATCACCGCCGCCATTCCTGCCGGCGCGAAGACCGATGGGAAGTTCGTGGTCATCGTCAATGGCTACTATTCCAACGAAAGCCCCCAGTTCACCCTGGCAGGACCGTCCTTCTCCGGACTGTCCCCCATCAGCGGAACCCCTGGAACACAGGTCACCATCACGGGCTCGGGGTTCGGCACCAGCCAGGGGACCTCCTACGTTTCGTTCAACGGCCAGACGGCGGCGGTCACCATCTGGACCGACACCAGCATTGTCTGCACGGTGCCCACCACGGGCCTCCAGTCCGGGGGAGTGAGCGTGGTGGTGGTGGTGGGGGGGAGGCAGTCGAATTACCAGACGTTCAACGTGGCCATCCCCCAGATCAGCTACATCAACCCCGCCGAAGACAATCCCGGAGCGACGGTGACCATCTACGGGCAAGGCTTCGGAACCAACAGCACGCTCAGCAACACCTACGTGCGCTTTGGCACGACGACGGTCTACCCCAAGAGCTGGAGCGACACCTCCCTCCTCCTCACCATCCCCAATTTCGGGCTCTCGGCAGGACAGCAGTCGGTCGTTGTCGTGGTGAACGGCCAAAGCTCCAATACCGGATACATGACCGTGTCCGCCCCCCGCATCACAGGGATCTACAACAGCAGTGGTCTGGCGACTTCCCAGTTCGCCAGCGGCAACCAGATCACCGTGCGGGGGAACTTTTTTGGCGCGGCCAACGAGGCGGCTCATTCGGTCCTGCTCCGTTCCCGGAATTCGGGCTACCCTGACCTTCCTGTCTCCTCCTTCAGCAGTTGGGATGACACCCAGTTCACCTTCACCTGCCCCGACAATGGGCTCAACGTCGGCTACATCAGCTACGATCCGATCGTGACGGTTGGAGGGATTTCCGGTTCCGGGGATTCCTACGTCATCCAGATTGACTGATCCCTCCCGCGGCATCGATCCAGGCGGTTAATGGTTCCCGCTGAGGGAACGCCTGTCCAGACCAGGGTACCAGGCCAGGTGTCCGTTTTTTTTCCGGCTGGCCCTGCCCTCCCATCCCCGCGACGTTTCTCTTGCCCCCGGCCGGTACCACTTTTTCCCGGAATTTCGGATAGAATTAGGGTGGAACCCGCCATCGAACTTGCCGGGGGAGGAGTGTCATGGGCTCACTGCTTCCCGTGATCATCGTTGTCCTCGTCCTGGTGGTCGTGGCGGGGTATTTCCGGGTCCGGCAACAGAAACAGGACCTCGAGAGGATCATCCGGATGGGGAAGACGACCACCCCCGAAGAGGCCATTGCCGACATTCTCGATGCCAAACGGGGTTCCACCGGCGGCGAGAAGGGGCCCGGCCGCGGGGCCGCCCTGGGAGCCCTGATCGATCAGATGCGGGTCATGAACCAGGCCATGGGCAAGGGCGGCACCACGCCGACGTTCGGCGAGGCCGACCTCGCCCAGGTCAAAAGCGCCTTCGCCCGCTTTCGCACCGAGCCTGGCGAGGCCAGCGCCCAGGCCTGCTTCCAGGTCATGCGCCGCCACTACGTGCTCGACACCGAGATGGCCAGGCAGGAATCCTACTTCCTGCAGTATGCCGGCGAGGTCCTGCGCCAGGTGCGGGAACACCCCGCCGTTCTCGATGCCCCCATGTCGATGTACATCACCTACCTGGCCGTCGATCTCGGCGACAGCGGTTCCGCCCCCCTGGGAAAACTCGGCCAGGAACTGACCGCGGCCATCAAGGCCACGGGGCACTCATTGTAGAGGAGCCAGCCGCCGCTTGGCCGCCGCGGTTTCCCCTTTCCCGGGCGCGTAACGGGGGATTTCGCTGAGATCCGGGGCGGCCAGGGGGCATGATTGACCACGTGCCGGCCGAAGGTTCCCCGCCGAAGACTTCGCCGCCCACCCGGCCCCAGACCGTCAGGCCGGAAACCTCGTCGGAAATGGGCGGCCCGGCGTCCATCCGGCGCCCGTCATCGTCGGTCGGACGGCCGGAAAACCGGGGAAAGGGGCGGGGGCCCGAGGAACGGTGCGGCCCGGCTACTTCAGGCCGGCGACGGCCTCCGCCTCGGTCGGGAAGACCTTGACCAGCTTCAAAATGCCGATGACGTGGAATACGTCCTTGTGCAGGTTGGACAACCCGACCAGGGCCAGCACGGCCTTGAAATCATACTGGAGATTCTCCACCAGTTCGAGGAGCTCGGTGATTCCCTGGCTGTTGATGACCGGCGCTCCCTCGAGATTCAGGATGAACTTCCGGACGCCCTGGCCAAGGGGCGGCTCGAAAAACGCCCGGATGGCCTTGCCGGCCACCTGGTCGAGATACCCGACCGGCCGGACGATGAAACAATCGCCATCCTGATGGGTGGTGCAGGTGAATGCGGTTGGGGACATGCCATCATGATGCCGCCCGGCCCGCGGTTTGTCAATGGCCTCGCCATTCCCCCGGGGGTGGAACTCTGGTAGAATGGGGAAGCCCAAGACCGCTGTTCCTCCGGTCGGAGCCGCGCCCGCCGAACCCCAGCCTCCTCGGGGCCTGACGGGCCCGTCGGGCCCGCCGGCGGCCGGCTGGGG
>CAZKPI010000543.1:0-4004 GCA_964554555.1 uncultured bacterium | reverse complement strand
CTCCCCCGGCTGGCCCGGGCGCGGGGGGCGGGGGGCCGGCCGGCCGGATGCAGGTAGCGGCCCAGCCAGTCGAGGATCTGGCCGAGGCGGTGGATGCGCAGGTCGACGGGGCCGCCGCGGGAGAGGCCGTGACTGGTCGAGGCCGGGTAGCGGACGAACCGGGTGGGGATCCCGCGCACCTGCAGGCAGGAATAGATCTGCTCGGCCTGTTCGACGTTACAGCGCAGGTCTCCCTCGCTGTGGATGATCAGGGTAGGCGTGGCGACTTTTCCGAACAGCCGCAGGGGGCTCTGCTCCCACAGGGTCTCGGGGCGGTCCCAGGCGTTGCCGGCCCAGTAGGTGTCGGGCAGGATGGGCGCGTCGGAGGTCCCGGCCATGCTGACCAGGTTGCTGACGCAGCGGTCGGTGATGGCGGCGGCGAACCGGTCGGTGTGGCCGATGATCCAATTGGTCATGAACCCGCCGTAACTGCCGCCCATGACGGCCATCCGGCGCGGATCGACCTCGGGGCGGCCCTCCATGAAGGCGATGACCGCCTGCAGGTCGGTCCAGTCGTGCCGGCCCCAGTCGCCCTTGATCGCCTCGCAGTGCGCCTCGCCGTAGCCCTTACTGCCGCGGGGGTTGGCGAAGAAGACGGTGTAGCCCTGGGCGGCCAGGACCTGGAACTCGTGGAAGAAGCAGGCCCCGTACTGGGCGTGCGGGCCGCCGTGGATCTCGAGGACCGCCGGCCCGCGCGGGGTCTTCCCCCCCGCCGTCGCGCCCTTCCCGCGCGGCCGCGGGAGGGTCGGGGGCCGCATCATCCAGAGCTGGACCCGGGTGCCGTCGGCGGCGGTCACGCAGTGGGTTTCGGGCTCAGAGAGGGCCAGGGTCTCGAACAGGGGGACGTTGAACCCGGTGACGGCGGCCAGTTCGAGGCGGCGGCGGGAGAGACTGCCGGCGGCGATCTCGTCGAGGCGGGTGGGGGAACCCAGGCGCAGGGCGAAGGTGCGCCCGTCGCGGCTCAGGTTCCCGAGGCAGACCTGGCCGGCCCGGACGGCGGTCAGTTCCTGCAGGGATCCGGTGGCGGCGTCGAACCGGCCGATGTTGGTGACGCCGGCGCGGCGGATCTCGGCGAACAGGTGGCGGCTGTCGGGGCTCCAGCGGACGGGGGACAGCCATTCGACCTCGCGGCAGTCGCTGAGGATGGCCGCCTCGAGGCAGAGGTCGTGGCGGCGGGTCAGGTTGGAGGTGCGGCCGGTGGCGAGATCGACGACGTGAAGGTCCTGGTTGCGGGCCCCCCACAGGACGTCGCGGCCGAGGACGCCGGCGAAGGCCAGCCGGGTGCCGTCGGGGGACCAGGCGACGGAAGACCGGATGCCGTCGGCCTGGCCGGGGACGGGGGTCAGGCGGGCATCGGCGAGGCGGAACCGGTAGAGCCGACTGCGCCAGGGTTGCTTCCAGGCGTCGGGGGCGAGGTTGGCGGCGAGGGCCAGTTCCCGGCCGTCGGGGGACCAGGCGAAGGCGAACCCGCCGTCACGCGCCCGGTCGAAGATACAGCAGGTGCGGCCGGTGGCCGCCTCGACCAGGAAGAGGGCGTGGCGCTGGCGGTTGAAGTAGCCGTCCCCGTCGAGGCGGAAGAGCGGTTCCTCGATGACCCGGGGGGGCTCGCTGAGGCCCTTCTCCTCGCGCCGCCGGCGCGCCTCCTCGGTGAAGTCGGGGTCGGCCGGCCGGAAGGAGACGGCCAGGCGGGCGCCGTCGGGCGACCATTGGAATTCCCCGATCGAACCCTCGGGGAACTGGGTGAGGGGCCGCGCCTCGCCGCCGGCGGCGGGCAGGAGGAAGATCTGCGGCTTCGGCTTCTGGCGGCCGCTCAGGAAGGCGATCTGGCGGCCGTCGGGGGACCAGCGGCCCATCGCGTCCTTCCCCCCCGCGGAGAACTGGCGCGGCTCCCCGCCGGGGGCTTCGACGATCCAAAGATTGCTGACCGGCTGGTTCCGCTCGTCGGTGTGCCGGCGGGTGAACAGGATGGTGCGGCCGTCCGGCGAGACCTGGGGGTCGGCGACGAAGATGAACTTCTGCAGGTCATCCGCCGTGATCGGGCGGGGGGCCGGGCGCGCGTGGGAGGAGGCAGGCGGGTGGACGGCGCGGGATCGGCAGGTGGTCGTCGGGGGCATGGGCGGTTCCTTCCACAACAGAGGTTCGGGGGATCGGCAGGGCCCCCCGCGGCCGGGCTCGCCACAGGCCCGCCGAACCCGGCCAATCCAGGATACCACATCGCTGGTCGGCGCCGCCGGGACGGGCGGTCCAGGCCCAGGGCAAACGCGAACCCTGGAACCGCGGTCAGAACAGGAGGCGCTCCGCTCCTCCCGACCGCCTCGCCAGAGCTCTGAACCCCCAGGACCCCTGGTATCTGCCGGCCGAACGCCCCCTGTTCAGCCGGGCGCCCGCGCCCGCTTCGCGGTCTCTCCCGGCCGGGCGCCGCTTCGGCCCATACCGGCTTCAGGCTGGCGTCGGCCCTGCCGCTCTGTCATCGGAAGGCCCGAAGGGCAGGCCATTCATGCTATCATCCGGGTATGGACACTCCCGACGGCGGCACGAAAGGGTTCTTTCGCATTCCCGACTGGGTCCGCGAGGCATGGGCCATCGTGGAGCTGTTCGTCCGGCGGTTCAACGAGACCTCGGCAATGGATGCCGCCGCCGCCATCGCCTACTATGCCATTTTCTCGCTGTTCCCCCTGCTTCTTCTGCTGTTGGCCCTGCACGGGTCGGTCCTGCAGAACATCGACGTCCAGAAGCAGATCGTGGAGGCGGCCGACCACTTCTTCCCCGGTTCGCGCAACCTGGTCACCGAGAACCTGAACCAGATCGTGGTCCTGCGGGGAACAGTCGGGCTGATCGGCATGCTGACCCTCATCTGGTCAGCCACCAGTGTGTTCGCCGGCATCTCCCAGAACGTCAACCTGGCCTGGGAGCACGCCCCGCCCCGCCATTTCCTCATCGAGCGACTGCTCGCCCTGGTGATGATCGCCAGCGTGGTGGTGTTCATGATCCTGTCGGTCGTCGTGTCGGCGGGGCTCCAGATCCTGACCGTCTTCTTTCCCGGGCCGGATTCCATGCTCGACGGCCCCTCCCGGGCCATGTACGGCCTCCTGCTGAAATCCACCTCGGTGTTCCTCCTGTTCCTCGCCTTCCTGGTGCTCTACAAGTGGATCCCCAACACCGAGGTGCGATGGCGCGAGGCCGCGGTGGGCGCGGTCGCCGCCACCCTGGCCTGGGAACTGACCAAGGCCGGCTTCATCTGGTATCTGAGCAGCGGCTGGTGCAGTTACCAGGTGGTCTACGGCTCGCTCGCGGCGGTCGTCGCCTTCCTGCTCTGGCTGTATCTCAGCAACCTGATCGTGCTGGCCGGGGCCCACCTGTCGGCCGTCTGGGCCCGGCGCACCGCCCCCGCCCCCCTCTTCGGGGAACCGCCGGACGAGCCGGGCGACTGAAGGGAACCCCGCGAGGGCCGGCCACGCCCCTGGCCCGGCCCGGGAGCGGGAAACCCCGCTCATCCCAGGTCCGACCCAGGTCCGGCTCCCAGACCGGACACCCGGTCAGGACGCCGTTTCCGCCCTCCCGGCGCGCCAGAGCAGGGCATGGCGGCCCGCCACGAAGGCGGCCGACAATTCCAGCTGAACGAGCAACCGCAGGCTCGGGGGTTGCCCCGTCGCCGTCCACCAGGATCCGGCGAGCAGAAGGAGGAACCAGCCCGGCAGGGCCAGGCCGCCCCGCGCCGGGGAGGCGGGCGGGAGGAGGGTGGAGCATCCGCCGCAGGTCACCGAGCCCGTGATGAGCAGGACCTCGGCCAGGGAAATGCCGCGCGGCACATGCATCCAGGCCCCAAGCTGGCAGGCGGCGAGCAGGAGGAGCGCGGCGACGGCCGTTCCCGCCGATTCCGCCAGGGCGGCGGCCGGGTCCGCCCCCGGCGGGCCGCCGGCCGCCTCATCGGCAACCACCAGGCGGGAGGCTTCCTCCCCGCCCGC
>CAZKPI010000542.1:0-4013 GCA_964554555.1 uncultured bacterium | reverse complement strand
CGGCCGGGAACGGCCGCGGCGGCCGCCCGCCCGGGCCGGGCGTCACCGGGGAAATGGCGGCAGATCAGCCGCCCCAGCTCCCGCAACCGCTCGCCGTCGGCCGGGTCGCGGCGGGCCAGGAACAGGTTGATCAGGTAGGCCGGCGCGTGGTCGCCCACCGAGTTCCAGTTCTTGCGGTTCCGGTTCTTGCCGAGGGTCACCGCGTCGGGCCGCAGTGTCTCCGGGTCGAGGTGCGACCAGTAGCCCCCCGCCGCAGGATCGCGGAAGCGGCCCTCGAAGAAGGTCTGGGTGGCCCGGATCTCCTCGAGCAGAGCGGGGTCCCCCGTCACCCGGAAGGTCTGCGTCAACCCGGCCAGCACGTAGATCTGCTCGTAGAGGGGGATACCGCCCCGGTCGTCGGCGAACCGCGAGGCGGTGACCCGTTCCCAGTGCCCGGCCGACGCGGGGTCGGAGATGCCGCCCCCCGGCCGCCCCGTCGGGCGCCCCGAACCGCCCGGGTCCTCAGGTGCCCGGGGCCCCTCCCGCCAGACCCGGGCGTGGTCCCAGTAGACGCCCCGGCCGCCCGGATCCGCCCGCCGGAACTCCCGCCGCAGGTGCTCGCACCCCAGCCGGGCCGCCTCGAGAAACCGGTCCTCGCCGGTCATCAGGAAGGCCGACGCCCACCCGTAGATCATCCGCGACAGCACCGCCGCCTCCTGCACCCGCGGCTCCTTCTGCCGCCCCTCGAACGAGAGGTTCGTCGAGAACCGGTCGAAATCGATGATCCCGTCCGGGAATTGCCAGCGCAGGTAGGTGTCGCCCAGATGCCTGATCTGGTCCACCCACCACCCCGGCTCCTCGAACCGGAACCCGCCCGTCGGCCGTTCCAGCAGGAAAACCTTCTGGATCTCGAACACCGGCCCGGCCGTCTCGGGATAGAACGTGCCAAAGGCCGCCGCCAGCCGCCCGGGCACCAGCTCCCGGCCCGCCGGCACCACCTTGCGGGGGTGCGGTTCCCCCAGGTTGCGCAAGGGAACCGCGGTCCCCTCGGTGGTGAGCTGTCCGGACACGATCGTCCCGTCGTGGGTCCGCAGGCGCAGAACGCGTCCCAGCGGCCGCCATTCCACGATCGTCCCCGTCACCAGGTCCGACCACGGGGCGATGGGAAAGGCGACCCCCGCCGGCACCGCGCGCTCCAGGTCCGCCGCCCGCGCCGCCGGGGAACCCGCCCCCCCCCCGGCCGCCCACAGCCACAGGAAACTCCAGACAGCCAACCACCCCAGCCATGTCCGCACCGTCAGCCGGCTCACGCGCATCATGCGATCCTCCCAGGCGAATCCGCCGGCCGCAAGGTACCACGTTTTGCCGGCCAAGCCAAGAACCAGGCCGCGGGCGGCCTCCGCCCCGGGCCAGCTTCAGCCGAAAAGCCGGTGGCGGCGGAAGAGGCGCCAGGCCTGGACGGGCCGCGAAGCGGGAGGCCGGCCTGCCGAACGCGGAGGGTCCGGCAGGCAGATACCAGAGGTCCAGGGGCCGCCGGCCCCTGGCGCGGCGGCCGGGAGGAGCGGAGCTCCTGCCCGTTCTGACCGGATTGCCCATGTTGGCGTGCGCCCAAAACCACACCCGGCATCGCGTGCGCCCCGACCGGAAACCGTGCTATTCTCCAGCCATGCCAGCCGAACCGCTGACCGCCCCGCCCCTTCCCGCCCTGCCCAAGGTCGAACTGCACTGCCACCTCGACGGCATCATCGACCCGCCCATGGCCCGCGACCTGCTCGCGGCCGGGGTCAGCCTGCCGTTCACCGAAGAGGAGCTGGCCGGCCGCTATCCCGTCACGGGCATGGATTCCTTCCTGAAGTGGTATGACGTCGGCGCCCGCCTCGAGGGCCGTCTCGCCCCCTTCTTCCCCATCATCGCCGCCCACATCGAACGGCTGAAGACCCAGGGCGTCGTCTACACCGAGATCATGATCGCCGGCAGTGAGATCCCCGATGACCCGGTGGCGCGGCTCGAGCAGGTCGGGGCCTTCCGCCGGCACGTCGACCGGCTCGAGGCAGGGAAGATCCAGGTCGAGTTCCTGATGGCCGTCGGCAAAGGGAAGTCGCCCGACCGCATCCGGCGCCAGGGCGAGCGGGCCCTTTCCCTGCACCAGGCGGGCCTGATCTGCGGCTTCTGCCTGGCCGGCCTCGAACAGGGCTACCCGGTCCGCCCCTATCGCGAGGCTCTCGCTGAACTGCGCGAGGCCGGCCTGGGCATCGCCATCCACGCCGGCGAGTGGGCCGGCCCCGAATCGGTCTGGGAGGCCCTCGACAACGGCCGCCCCCACCGCATCGGACACGGCACCCACGCCTTCGCCGACCCCCGCCTGGTCAGACACCTGGCCGACCACCGCATCCACCTGGAAATGTGCCCCACCAGCAACCTCTGCACCGGCTCGATCGCCCGCCTCACCGACCACCCCGTCCGCCGCGCCTGGGAAGCCGGCGTCCCCTTCAGCATCGCCACCGACGACCCGGGCATCTTCCGCAACACCATCGCCGGCGAATACCGCCTCCTGGCCGACACCTTCGGGTTCGCCGCCGACGACCTCCTCGCCGTCACCCGCGCCGGCCTGGCCGCCCGCTTCCAGCCCACCCTGCGCGGCCCCGCCGCCGCCCTGGCCGACGGGTGATCCCCGTCCGGGCCGGCCGCTTGCCGCCATCCCGGAATCTCCATTAGAATGCCATGGGTGGAAGGAGGTACCGGATGTCTGAAACCAAATCAAAGCTCACCATGATCTATTGGAAGGGAGAAAGGTTCTGGCTGGGTAAACTCCTGGAACACCCAGAAATCATGTCCCAGGGCGAGTCCATTGCCGAACTCGAGTCGAATCTGCGCGAGGCGTTTCTCCTGATGGCCATGGAGGATGTCCCCGAAGGATTCCGGGTCAAGAAACTCGCCGTGTGAAACGGAAAGAGTTCCTGCAACGCCTGCAACAACATGGGTGCTCCCTCCTCCGGCATGGGGCCAACCACGACATCTTTCTGAATCCGGCAAACGGCCGGAAGCAACCGGTTCCACGGCATGCCGAAATCGACGATCAGCTGGCGCGACACATCCTGAAGCATCTCGGCCTTCGGAAGTGACGGGGTTCAAGGTTCCTTGCGAGGACCATCGATTCCCGCGTAGCGGACCTTTCGCCGGGGGAACGCGGAAGTGTTTCCCAAGCCGCAGAAAGGGTCCAGGGTCTTTTCTACAGGACGGGGGAAAGGCCCCTCCGGGAAGTGTTGGAGCGGATCCACGGTTTTTCCCGTTGGTTTCCTGGGTCCGTCTTGTCAACAATGGAGCCCCAGCGGCCGGGGGAGTCAGGATGTGGGGGCCGGCTTCGCTTCCGACCGCCGCCGGAACTGGGCCGCCAGGGCCATCACCGCGGCGGCCCCGACCACCATCACCAGGATGATCAGCACGTCGATCCAGCCGCCCGGCCCGAAGCGGTGCAGACCCCACAGCAGGACCACCGAGGAAAGCCCGTCGCCGGCGCGAAAGACCAGCGTGTCGATGAATCCCTTCCCCTGGTATTTCTCCTCGCGGGTGACCAGGGTGAACATCAGCTCGCGCAGGGCCCGGCCCAGCGAATAGTTCGTGGCATAGCGGAAGACCACCACGGTGCCGGCCACGGCCAGCACCGCATCCCCCGCCAGCCAGACCGAGCCGGCGATCTGGCTGAGCGGCAACAGCAGGAGACCCCAGACCGGCACCGCCAGGCGCATGAAGGCCCAGGTCAGCACGAACTGGGTGACCAGCGACACCCCGTTGATGGCATTGTAGAGGTTGGCCCAGTAGACGGTGCGCAGGTCGCGCGACGGCAGGCTCTCCTCAACCAGGGCGTTGATCTGGTAGGAAAACAGACTGCTGGCGAAGGTGTAGCAGAACATCTCGAGGGCCAGCAGGGCCAACAGCGACGACGAGAAGGTGCAGACCAGCCCGTCCCAGGGCCGCACCACCGGCGGCGCGGAAGAGACCGGGGCCACCCCGCCCTCCCCCCCCTCGCCCTGGCC
>CAZKPI010000541.1:0-4018 GCA_964554555.1 uncultured bacterium | reverse complement strand
AGTCGACGACCTTGGTGGAGCAGGCCTGGGTCAGCAGGCGGACGAGGGGCATCTCCTTGGGCCCGAAGATGGCGCCCTTTTTGGCCGCGAAGTCGATCTTGACGGAGCCTTCCATCGGCATCAGGTTGGGATCCTGGGCGGTGATGGTGATCTGGCCGTGGTCGGTGCCGACGTAGTCGGGGTTGAACAGCGAGAAGTTCAGTTTGGTGATGCCCTTGTCGAGGACGGGGCCGAACTTGAAGAGCGGATAGGAGCCGGTACAGCGGGTGAGAAGGGTCTTGCCGGGCTCGAACTCACGGGTGTCGGCGGGCCAGAGTTCCTTCGGGGGGAGGACGCCGTCGTTGACGTTCCAGATGACGAAGCCGGGTTCGTTGAGGGTGATGCAGATGATGTCGGCGACGGTGGGGAAAGCGGGGCTCCAGAACGGGCGGCCTTCGACCTTGAGATAGTCGGTGGCCCAGGGCTGAACGGTGTCCTTGACGGCGACGGGCGCCTGGCGGGGGTCGATGGACCGGTGCCAGACCTTGGCGGGGAGGGTTTCGTCGTAGCCCCACTTTCCTTCGTTGGGGTAGGTGTCGGAGAGGGTGTTGGCGACGGACCAGTCGGCCCAGATCCTGGCGAAGGTGGTCTTGTAGCCCGCCTTGGCAAGGGCGTCGTCGATGCTCTCGATGCCCTGCAGTTTGTTGCCGGAAACGAGCAGAGAGAGGGGGCTGGTGAGGCCTGGGTACTTGGTATAGAGGTAATAGAAGAACAGGTAGACACAGCCGTAGTCAGTGATGGTGTTTTTCCATTCGGTCACGGAGCTGTCGGGGGTGCGGGCGAAGGCCATGATCTGGCTGGGGTGGCCGAAGCCGCAGACCTTGAAGGAGAACTGGGAGCCGCCTTCATTGATCCATTTGGTTTCCTTGGGGTCCTGGTTGAAGTGGATCAGATGCTGGAATTCGTGGGCGACGACCCCCATGTAGAATTTCTCTTTGGGGTTGGAGGGGTTGAGGTCGAGATAGATCATCTCGCGCTCGTTGCTTTGGGGGAAGTCTTTGACCGAGTATTCGTTGAGGGGGAAGAAGTAGCCGCCGACGTAGCCTTTGCCGGGTTCCCAGCCGTCCTTGATGTCGAGCAGGAGGAGGGTGATGCGGTCATCGCCGTCGATGCCGGGTTTCGGTTCACTGCCGAAGGTGGAGGTGTCGGTGGGGTAGATGTTGGTGTCGAACTGGGCGACGAGGGAGTCGAGGGTGGCGTCATCCAGTTCCTGGCCTTTCTCGACGTAGAGGTAGCAGTTCCGGCCGATGCGGTGGAGGATGGCGGTGACCCGTTCAAACTGCTTGGTGGCGATGTTCATGGCCCAGAAGGTCTCTTCGCCGCCAATGGGCACGCCTTCCTTGGCGGGGGTACGGCGGACGACCGGCTTGAACCGGCGGGCGGCGTCCTGCGCCATGTCGTCGAAGACGGGTGTCGCGTCAATCCAGAACGGGCGGTCGGGTTCGACGGGGGTGGCGTTCTCGATGCTCAACCTCTGCCAGTCGGGCTGGGGGAGATCCTGGGCAAACGCGCTACAAGCCACCAGAAAGAAAAACACCCAAGTACAAAGACGTTTCATCCTCACCCTCCAAAATAAGCCATACTCAGGGACAACAGCTTCATTTTACCGGACCCTGGAGGAGGGTGCAAGAGGGGGAGGGGAAATTGGTTCTCCCAGTGGATTCGCGCCCCTGAAGAAGTTCTGCCTTCCAGATGGACCGGATGGACCGGTGGCGCGGCCCGGTGATGACTCCGTTGGCTTTCCCCCCAAGGGACCGGGAGTATCCCCCCGGACCACGACGAAACGCCTGTTTGGAAGGGCAATACAGGGCCTGCTAACCTGGAAATACCCAGCTCGGGACGCCCCTTCGGGGTGTGCCCGCGGGGGTTCCCGCCGGCCTGCCGGCCCGGCTGTAGCCGGAGGGGAGCGGCACCCGCCGGGACGCTCTCTCCTGTTTCGTGGTAGAATCCTTTTCAGTCCTCAGGATCAGGGATGGCACTGGATGTCACCTCGCGGGCGGTATCGGCGCTCACGCGGGAAAGACGAACCCTCAACCGGGAAGGATGCTGGCAGAGGCGAACAAATGAAAGTCTCAAATCTTGATTTTGCTATCGAGCAGGTGAAAACAGAATTCTACTCTTTCAAAGCTTTGGTAAATGAGAAAGCGATTCATTTTTTTCCGGGTAACCTTCAGCATAAAGAGCAGAGAACCAATGAATTGTGGTACGAGGGCGAAGACAAGGGAAATGCCCTGGCGGTAGTAATAAATGAAAAAAGAGTTGAAATTCGTTCAGACAAGAGATTTGATAATGAAAGAGTTGCCAAAATATTGCTGTGTCTCAAAGAGGTTCCATATTTGCATTTTTTAACTTCAAAACCATTTCACTATGGCGGAAAAGAAATTTTTCCTTGGTCACACAGTTCCCGCCGCCACTTAAGGGAAGAATAAGAAACACCGGTTTCATGTACAAAATGCGTATCAATGGAAAACATGAAAAAGGAGCAGACAAGGGAAAATCCGTGATGGCTTTGCGGCTGATGAAAACCGCCATGTCTTTCCGTGCCTGGCCGCTGGTCCTCTGGGCCCTCGTCGGCGCCGCCGTCCTCATCGGGTCTGCGGGGCGGGCCGACCCGTGGGCCGAACTCGAACGGAAGATCGAAGCCCTGCGGCCGCAGATCCACGGCGCTTCGGATCAGCCCCGGAAGGAGCTGGCCGAGCTTCTGCGCCAGCAGGCCGGCAACCCCGACCTCGATCCGGAGCGGAAGCTCGACCTGCTGAAAGAGGCTTACGAGGCCGACTCCGAGAACGAACGGGTGCGGTATGACCTGGCCGCGACCTACTTCCAGGCGGGCGACTACGAGACCGCTCACGAGCACATCCAGCGGGCGGTCGCCAACCGGCCCGACGACTGGCACAACCAGTTCCTGGCCGGCTACATCTGCCGGGCCCTTCTCCGCTACGAAGAGGCGGCCGGACACCTGGAGACCGGCCTGCAGGAGAACCCGGAGGACGTCGAGGCCCTGGTGGCGCTGGGCCGCACCTACACCGAACTGCGCCGGTTCGACGAGGCCCGCGCCCGGTTCGAGGCGGCCCTTGAGCTGAACCCGCCTGCCGAGGAGAAAACCCGGATCCGGGAAGCGCTCGACAAGGCCGTCCGCCAGCAGGCCGCCACCGCCGACGGCGACCAGACCGAGAGCCAGCGCTTCGTGGTTCAGTTCTCGGGCCGCATTCGCCAGGAGGTGGGCAACCAGGTCCTGGATGCCCTCGAGCGTATCTTCGACCAGGTGACCGACGACCTCCAGCTGAGGTTCGAGGGGAAGGTCACGGTGGTTTTCTTTCGCGCCGACGAGTTCCAGCAGGTGAACGACACCGAGAGCTGGGTCGGCGGCATCGCCCAGAACCTCCGCATCGGCGTTCCCCTCGACGGTGAGACGGTTGACGACGACCAGGTGAAGGGGCTGTTCGCCCACGAGCTGACCCACGTATTGGTCAACCTGATGACCCACCGGAATCACCCATCCTGGCTGACGGAAGGGCTGGCGGAGTACTTTGAGGCCAAGGTCCGGTTCGGCACGGGCGACACCTTCCACCCCGCCGACCGGGAGCTGTTCGACCGGGTTTTCCGCCCCCTGGAGACTCTTCCCAGCCTGGGTTCCATCGATCTGGATGCCTCGACGAAGGGGACGTCCGAGGAGATCGGGCTCAAATACCTCCACGCCACCGTTGCCGTGCGTTTCTTTCTCGACCAGTACGGCTTCCCCGCCCTCCACCGGATGTGCGGGCTCCTGGCCCAGGGGCAGACCATCGAGCAGGCCCTGGAAAGCGCCACCGGCCGCTCCCTGGCCGAGTTCGAGAGCAGGCTGGCCGAATCCGTGCGGCTGGACCAGGCGACCTGGAGCAGAACCGCGACCCTCACCGCTCCGCCGAACCCGCCGGCCGCCCAGGCGACGGGCGGCGCGCCGGGAGGTGCCCCCCCCGCCGCCGACCCGGGCGGGCCG
>CAZKPI010000540.1:2412-4025 GCA_964554555.1 uncultured bacterium | reverse complement strand
CCTCACCGGACCATGAATTCCCTCCAGAATTCCCTCCAGAATTCCCCCCAGCCTCCAGCCGCCCTCGCCGCCGCCGCGACCGACCGGCAGATCCTGCGGGTCGCTTTGCCCGCCATGGGCGGCTTTCTGGGGATGATCCTCTTCGACCTGGCCAACATCTTCTGGATCGGGCGGCTGGGGCCGGCCGCCATGGCGGGGGTGGCCGCCTCGGGGTTCGTGATGTGGAGCCTGTATTCGGTCATGCACGTGACCAACGCGGGGTGCGGGTCGCTGGTGGCCCAGCGGTTCGGGGCCGGCGCCACGGGCGAGGCGCACGAGGTGATCGTCACCGCCGCCTGGATGAGCCTGGCGATTGCCGGGGCGACGGTGGCCGGGTTCTGGCCGTTCCTCGATATCCCCTTCGGCTGGATGGGCCTGGACGGGCCGGCGGCGGCGGAAGCCCTGGCCTACTTCCGGCCGCTGTTTTTGTTCTTTCCGGTGGTCTACCTGTATAACCTGACGGGCAGTGTCTTCAACGCCTACGGCGACACGCGCACCAGCACCTGGATCATGGCGGCGGCGCTGGCGCTGAACATGCTCCTCGACCCCCTGCTGATGTTCGGCTGGGGCGGCCTGCCCCGCCTGGAGATCGCGGGGGCGGCCGCGGCCACCGTCATCTGCCAGGCTCTCGGCCTGGCGGCGCGTCTGTTCTTCCTGCGCCGGCGCGGCATGATGGGCCCCGCGGCGGGGTTTTTGGCCTTCCCGCAGCGGTGGGTGGGCCCGATCGTGCGGATCGGCCTGCCCAACGCCATCACCAGCTGTGTCTGGTCGGTGGTCTATCCGTTCCTGACGCGGATCATCACCCCCTTCGGGATGGCCCCGCTGTCGGCCCTGGGGGTCTGCCACCGGATCGAGAGCTTCCCCTACCTGGGGGCGACGGGCATGGGCATCGCGTTGACCGCCCTGATCGGGCAGGCGCGGGGGCGGGGCGACCTCGACGCGGCGCGGGCGCTGTGCCGGCGGGGGCTGGTGCTGACGACCCTGCTGATGGTGCCCTTCGTGGCCGGCTTTCTCGCCTGCCCGCGCGAGCTGGTGGCCCTGCTGACCGCCGACGGACCGACGATCGGCCACGGGGGCGACTACCTGTGGGCGATCGGGGTGGGCGAGATCCTGTTGGGGTGGGAACTGGCCCTGGGCGGCGCCTTCACCGGCCTGGGCCGCACCGCCCCGACGCTGGCAATCACCATCCCCCTGACGGTCGGCCGGGTGCCGCTGGCCTGGCTGTTGGCCGACCGGCTCGGCATGGGCCTGCCCGGCGTCTGGTGGGCGATCTCCCTGTCGACGATGGGGAAGGGCCTCGGCCTGGCGCTCCTCTGGCGGCACACGATGCGCCCACGCACCCCACCCACCCCCGCGTAGGAACGACATTCCCGCCGCGGCCCATCTTCCCTCGCGCCCCCCCCCGCATTTCGGCAGGCCTTTCCCCGCGCCGGGCGGGCATGGTAATCTTGTCCCATGCAGAACGTACGTCGCGTGTTCCAGTTCGTGTTCCTGGCGTTGGCGGCGATCCTCACGGCCCGCAACCTGATGGGGTTCACCAAGGCCCATCTCGAGTCCTACTGCCCGGGCGGCGG
>CAZKPI010000540.1:2171-2402 GCA_964554555.1 uncultured bacterium | reverse complement strand
CTCGAGAGCATCGTTTTCTATCTGAAGAACGGGGCGTTTTTGTGCGCCACCTCGGGGATGAACCTCATCCTGTTCCTGGCGGTGCTGGTCGGAACCATCGTCATGGGCCGGGCGTTCTGTTCGTGGGTCTGCCCGATCGGCACCATCATGGAAGGCCTGCGCCACGCCGGGAAGCAGGCCGGCCTCGTCTGGGAAGGCATCTGGTGCAGTCCCCTCGGCCATTGGCTGGGA
>CAZKPI010000540.1:0-2141 GCA_964554555.1 uncultured bacterium | reverse complement strand
TATTACACCTACACGGTGGCCGACCTGATCTTCCGGTCCTGGTGCCCGTACTACGTGGTGCTTTCGGGTCAGGATCACGAACTCGCCTGGTGGTCGAAGTGGTTCATGCTCGGCCTTGGGTGGGCGGCCCTGATGATCCCGTACGTCTGGTGCAAGGTCATCTGCCCCCTGGGAGCGGCATTGGGGATCGGCCGCCTGGTCAGCCCGGTGGCGCCGGTGATCGATCAGGGGAAGTGCACCTCCTGCCGCGCCTGTTCCCGGCAGTGCCCGCAACAGATCAATGTTTTCGAGGAAAAGCGGGTCTGGTCGACCGACTGCACGCAGTGCCTCGTCTGCCTCGACACCTGCCCCGAGCAGTGCCTCCACCTGGGGGTCGGGTACGGCACGGGCGGCGAGGCCGCCCGGCGACCGCCCGCGATGTCCCTGCCCCGGCGGGCCCTCCCCGTGCTGGTCGCCCTGATGATGGGGGTGGGTTTTTTGTTCGCCTTCCGCTACCCCCTGCCAACCATGTCGAAGACCTTTCCCGCCTACACCAGCGGGGTAACCTTCGCCCGCACCGACCTGGTCATGACGGGCCTGCGATGCCGGGGCACCGCCAACACCCTGGCCTGGATCCTGGAAGACGAACCCGGGATCGCGGCGCTCGACGCCTACGTCAGCGAGGCGCGGGCGAGCATTTTGTACGACCCGCAGAAGACCGACCCGCACAAGCTGGTGGCCCGGATCCATGCCGGGCGGCTGTGGAAGAATGCGAAGACCCAGGAGGGGAAACTGCTGAAGCCCTTCACCGTGGAGAAAATCGACGGCAAGCCCTAGCATATTCCGTGTGACACCTGCCGCGCCCCCCGGAAAACCGGGGGGCGTTTCCGTCATCAGGACGGGGTTACGGGGAAGGGGGGGATGCCCGGGGAAGTGTTCCTTGAAGGGGTGCCGGGATTGGGACATTCTTATCTCATGAACCGTCACCTCACCAGGATTGTCATTGCATGGCTGTTTGCCGCCTGCCTGCCGGCGTTCGCGATGCCGTATCAGGCGGGGCCGTACACCGTCGACGTGGTGGTCCGGAATTCGACGATGGCGTTGATTCCGGATGCGAAGGTGGAGGTCTGGCCGGACGGCAAGACCCTTCGCCTGCGGGCTTCGGCTGAGGGGTACGTGGCGCAGACGGCGGCGATCCAGATCGGGTCCTCGACGTATTACAAGCACGATTTCACGCTGGCCGACCCGAAATTGCAGACGGCGATTGTCGACCTGAACGGGAAACCGCTGAAGTCGGCGTATTTCGAGGCCGGGCAGTACGGGTTCGGGGCGAACGAGTACGGGTTCACCGTCTACGTGCCCCGTCAGCTCTGGCCCCAGCCGGCCCAGAAACGGGTGCAGATCGTCGACGGCTTCTGGGGCGCCACCTGGAAGACCTGGGCGAAGTTCGAGAAGGTCGACGAATTCTATCGCATCAAGGTGGCGATGGAGCGGAAGGCCGTGAAGTGGGGCCCGCAGTTCTACGTGGTGATCGACACGACGAAGAAGGTCCAGCCCTCGGCGGCCCAGCAGTGGCTCGACCGGCTGGCCCGCCTCGAATCCGACCCGCAGGCCCCCGCGGGCGCCGCCGCCGACCTGGGGGGATTCCTGGCCGGGGTGATCTCCCCCGCCGCGGCGGAAACGGCCGCCCGCGCCGTGCCGCGGACCCTGCAAGCCTACTACGACCAGGCCGCCCGGTTCGCCGACCTGCACCGCGACCCGGTCGAGCGCGACCCCGTCGAAAACTGACCCGTCCTCTTGCAACCCTTCGCCGGGTTGTGGTATAGTGTTCTTACATTCCTGGATAGCTCAGTCGGTAGAGCAGCTGGCTGTTAACCAGCGGGCCGGGGGTTCAAATCCCTCTCCAGGAGCTGTTCTCAAAGAAAGACCCGTTCACAGACGGGTCTTTCGCTTTTCCGACGGACTTTTGGAGAGCCTTCGACCCAACCTCGGGAATACGGCCAGGATGCCAGGTTGAAAGCCGTCCGGTCCAGCCCCATGGGCTTGCCTGGCCAGGGCCTGGGCATGAACTCGGTCGGGATCTCCGAACAGGTACATCGGGGAAACGAACCGCCGGCAGGGACAGAGGATCCAGCCCTCGAGGATGTTGAGAAACAGGACCT
>CAZKPI010000539.1:0-4035 GCA_964554555.1 uncultured bacterium | reverse complement strand
AATCTCGACGTGTTCGCGCGCCTGCACGGGGTGCCGGCCCGGCGGGTCGAGGAACTGATCGACCTGGTCGATCTGCGGGAACATGCCGACCACCCGACCAGCCGGCTGAGCCGCGGCCTGCGCCAGCGGACCCTGATCGCCCGCGGGATCCTCCACCGGCCGCAGGTGTTCTTCCTCGACGAACCGACCTCCGCCCTCGACCCCCATTCCGCGCTGGCCATCCGGAACCTCATCCAGAACCTTCGCGACCAGGGGACGACGGTGTTTTTGACCACCCACTACATGGAGGAGGCCAACACCCTCTGCCACCGCATCGCCATCATGCACCAGGGGACGATCGTGGCGACCGACACCCCGGCCGGCCTGCGCATGCGGTACGGCCGCCCAACCATCCGCATCACCCTGAAGGACGAGGCCGCCCCCGTCGAGGTGCCCCTCAATGATCCCGAGGGGGCGCGAATCCTGGCGGGGTACCTCGAAGCCGACCGGGTGGCCCGCGTCCATTCCCAGGAGGCCACGCTGGAGGAGGCCTTCATGCGGCTGACCGGGGCCGAGTGGCGCGAGCACGAGACGGAACCGGCCGTTCCGGAGGCTTCCTCATGAACATGCGTTCGGTCACCGCCCTGTTCCGGAAGGATTTCCTCGACGGTCTGCACAACTATCAGGTCCTGCTGATGGTGTGCACCCCGATCATTCTTTCCCTGATCTTCTCCAATCTGTTCAAAGAACCGAAGGAAAAAGCCCTCCTGCCCAAGGTGGGCGTGATCGCCAGCCCCCAGCAACCTCTTCTCAAGCAGTTTACGGCCGAAGACACCGGGGTCAAGCTGGTTTTCTGCCAGACCATCGCCGACCTGGAAACCCGCATCATCGAAGGGGAGGTCGGCTTCGGGCTGGTCCTGCCGACCCAGATGATGGTCGGGTCATCCCCGGTTCCCGACGCGAAACTTTCCATCCTCTACCCGGCCGACCTTCCCCCCTATGCCATGGAACGTCTGCAGACCAACCTGGAGCGGGAGATCCGCCGGTTTCTGCAATTGCCGACGCCGCCCCTCCCCGTCGCCCTGGAACTGCGGCCGGTCGGCGGCCGTCTGCAGAACAACCGGTCGTTCAGCGGCGACCTCTTTCCCATGCTGGTGCTGATGGCGATGGGGATGGTCGGGTTCCTCGGCCTGCCCCTGTCCTTCGTCGAGGAAAAGGAGAAGCGCACCCTGCACGCCCTGCTCCTCACCCCGGCCACCCCGGGCGAACTGACCATCGGCAAGAGCCTGTTCTGGTTCGGCCTGATCATCCTGACGGTCCTGGCCATGCAGGTGCTGAACAACCGGTTCGAAGGCGACCAGCTGTATTTCTGGCTGGTGACCACCATCGGCAGTTTCCTGTGCATCTTCGTCGGCCTGCTGATCTCGTTCTTCGCCCCCAACCAGGGGGCGGTCAACGCCATCGGGACCACCCTGTTCATGTTCTTCCAGCTCGTGCCCAACCTGAGTCAGAGCAGTGAGATCCTCAAGACCGTGTCGCCCCTCATCCCCTCGACCTTCATCTCCCGCGGTCTCAAAAAGGCCATGTTCCTCGACCTGGGCAAGGTCGATATCGCCACCGACCTCGTCGTGCTCCTGTGCTACACCCTGGTGGCGTATCTGGCGGTATTCCTGTGTTTCCGCCACCGGCAGGCCGATCTTTGAACTTGCCAACCTCCTGGAAGTTGGGGTAGAGTTCCCAGCGTTCCCGAGAGAATCTTACCTACCCTGGACGGCCGAACCGCTTGGAAAAAGCCAGTTTTGACGACATTGTACGAAA
Organism: uncultured bacterium; assembly: GCA_964554555.1. Lineage (GTDB taxonomy): Bacteria > Muiribacteriota > Ozemobacteria > Ozemobacterales > Ozemobacteraceae > Ozemobacter. Next base: position 2,238 of record CAZKPI010000539.1, on the reverse strand, counting down.
CCTGCTTGTTTTCCTGAAGGGGCAGGTTCCGTCCCTGCAGACCAAGACCTCGCGCGAGGATCTGATCCGCCAGATCCAGAGCATCGTCTACATGCTCCGCACCTCCATCATCCAGCTGGAGGGCGCGGCCTTCTCCGATCCCCGCAACACGCCCGAGTTCAAGAACCTCATCCAGGAATTCGAGGGCCTGAAGCGGACCAACCAGCGCCTCGAGGAATCCCTGTTCCTCGAGATGAACAAGACCCAGCGGCTGACCGCCGAAATGGAGAAACTCTCCACCGCCACCGGCAGTCGCGAGGAACGCTCGCAAAAGGACGAACAGCGGATCGCCGAGCTTCTCAAACAGATCGAGGAGCTGAAGGTCCAGGTGCGTCAGGCCAAAGAAACCCCGGCCCCCGGCCTTCCCCTCGAGGAAAAGCTGAAACTGGAAGCCGACCTGCAGGGGGCGGCTTCCCAGGCCTACGCCATCCGCCGCGAACTCGAGGCCCGCGACAAAGAACTCGCCGAGGTCAAGGACCTCCTGCGGGCCGCCTCCCAGGAGAACCAGGCCGAACGGGAGCGCAACAAGCTCCTGTCCCTTCAGCTCGAACAGGCGAAGACCCAGATCACCAACATGGAGTACCAGCTCGGACAGGCGGTCAACAAGCCCCTGCCCAGCCGCCCCGAAGACCTGGAAACGATTCGCGAACTGCGCGAGGAGATCGCCCGCCTGCAGGCCGCCCTCAATGCGCGCCCCACCCAGGAGGTCTTCAACAACCTGCAGGCCGCGGCCGAGGCCAAGGTGGCCTTCCTCGAGCAGAGCATCGCCGAATGGCAGACAAAGGCCAAGGAGCGGTCTGTCCTGCTCGAACAGGCCCCCGAACAGATCGAAGTCCTCAAACGCGAGAAGATGCAGCTCGAACAGCGGCTCATCGACATGGAGGCGACCGTCCGCCGCCTCACCGCGAACCGCGAAAAGGCCCTCAAGGAGGCCGCCCAGCGCTCCCCAGCCCTCAAGTCGGAGGAGTATGTCTTCTTCTTCGAGGTGCTTTCCTCGATTGCCAACCGCCTCAACAAGAGCCCCGAGAACAAAGACATCCGTCAGAAGGCCGAGGAGGCCATCGCCATCCTCGAGAAGAGCCACGCCATCGAAGGCATCCCCACCATCGGCACCACCTTCGACGAGAAACTGCACAAGGTCGTCCGCTCCTTCCACACCACCCTCGTCGAGGACGGCACCATCGTCCACGAGGTGAGCCGGGGCTTCCGGACCGCCGAACATGTGATCCAGCGCGCCATCGTCTGGATCGGCAAGTCGAAGTTCCGGTGCTCGGAATGCGCGACCATGGGCCGGCCCCAGGACTATTTCTGCCACAAGTGCGGCATGGAACTGTGCGCCCCCGACGGCACCACCAAGAAGAAACTGCCGCCCCTGCCGGCCACGGTCGATCTGTGCCTGCCGCTCATCGACTACTGCATGACCCAGCGCCGCATCCAGGAGGCCAACGACCTGCTCGCCTACCTGGCCAAGGAACACCCCGACCACCCGGCCATCCAGAAGGCCATCGATCGCGTCGCCGAACAGGGCGGCGGTATGGTGGTCATCCCTGCCGGCCATTACCGATGCGGCACCATGCGGTTGCGCGGCCATGTGCACCTCTGCCTGGCCGCCGGCGCGGTGGTCCAGGGGGCCGACGATGCCGAGCACTATCCCGTCATCTGCCCCACCACCGTCGGGCCGCGTCCCCGCCATTACCAGGCGCTGTTCTGGGCCGATGACGATGATGACATCGCCATCACCGGCAACGGCTCCATCCATGGTGGTGGCGTGGTGGCCCTGACCGGCGCCGAGGGGACGGCACGCATCTTCCGTCCCGGCATCATCCACCTGCGCAACTGCCAGCATGTGCGCATCCAGGACGTGCGTCTGACCCGCTCATCGTTCTGGGCCGTGCATCTGCTGCGCTGCGAGGATGTCCACGTCAAGGGGCTCACCATCTCGTCCGGCAACCGTCTGGGCGCCTGCGGCATCGTGCCCGACGGGTGCCAGCGGGTGGTGATCAGCGACTGCTCGATCCAGACCGGCGACGACGCCATCTGCCTGAAGAGCACCGAAGGCGACCTGTGCAGCCACATCACGGTCGGGAACTGCATCCTGTCGAGCCGGCGTGCGGCGATGAAGCTGGGTGCCGAGAGCGTCGGCATGATCCGCGACGTGGCGGTGGGCAACTGCGTCATCGACGAGAGCTACATGGGTCT
>CAZKPI010000538.1:0-4051 GCA_964554555.1 uncultured bacterium | reverse complement strand
GCGCTCCGCCAGGCCCTTGACCGGCATGGGAACAAACTGGAGATCCACCTGATCTTCGGGCTCGGCGACACCGAGAAGGCCTTCCTGGGGGTGGTCGAGGCCATCCTCGCCAGGGGCGGATTGGTGGCTCTGTTCGCCTTCACCCCGGTCCGCGGGCGGGGAAGCCCGCCGCCCCTCGACGCCTGGCGGCGGGTACAGGCGTTCCGCCATTTGCGGTTGTTGGGCACCCTGCGCTGGGAGGACTGCCGGTTCGCCGCCGACGGCCGTCTGGAATCGTTCGGCCTGCCCCCCGGCCGGCTGGCCGCGGCCCTCGCCGACGGCCGCGCTTTCCAGACCTCCGGATGCCCCGACTGCAACCGCCCTTTCTACAACGAACGGCCAGGCGGAGTCATGTATAACTTCCCGCGGCCTCTGACTCCCGATGAGGCCAGGCAAGCCGTGGCCGACCTCGGGATACCGTTCTGATCCTGGCCCCGCCTGCCCAGTGCTTCCTGCCCTTTGGTGGAAGCCGGTTCGGCCGGTGTGCCTCATGTCGGTGGGGGGTTGGGGGGCTGGAGCTGGGAGCCGCCGGCCCACGCCTTCCCGGGATGACCGGCCTTCGCCGGGAGGGGCGGCAGGCAGGCAGGGCAAACGCAAACCTTGGAACCGCGGTCAAAGCGGGAGGAGCTCCGCTCCTCCCGACCACCTTGCCAAGGGCCAAAGGCCCCTGGACCCCTGTTGTCTGCCTGCCGAACGCTCCGCGTTCGGCAGGGCGCCCGCCCGCTTCGCGGACCCTCCCGGCTGAGCGTCTCTTCAGCCAAGGCAGGGGTCAGGTGTGCGTTTGCCCTGGTAGGCAGGCCCGGGGATTTGCACGCAACGGAAGGGCCCTGTATGATGGAAGCGGCTGGTACCGGCCTTGTTGCCGGGAACCGGCCCGCCCAGACGGAACGGAGGGGAACATGGACGGAGAACCGGTGCCGGTCTACGACCAGGAAGGGGTGCTCGCCCGCCTGGACGGCGACGCGGCCCTCGGCCGGGAGATCCTGGCGGTCTTCCTGCAGGACACCCCCGGCCGCCTGGCCGCCCTGGAGGAGGCCGTCCACGGGGGACGTTCCGACGAGGTCAGGGTTCTGGCCCACGCTTTGAAGGGGGCCGCCGCCAATGTCGGCGCCCTGGCCGTTTCCCAGGCCGCCCAAGCCGTCGAAAAGGCCGCCCGGGCGGGTTTGACCCGCGACCTGCCGGGCCTGGTCACCCGCCTCGCCGGAGAGCTCGCCCGGCTGGTCCGATGGGCCGCCGCCCCGGCAGGTTCCGCCACATGAGCGCCCTCGTTCCGCCGCCCTTGGCGCGCCCTTCCCTGGCCAGGACCGGGTTTTCCTCCCCTGCCTTGCCTGTCGACCCGCCGGAGGCCGACGTTTCAGACCAATTCAACCACAGGAGGCCGTCATGCTGATCGTCCTCGTCCAGGTTCAGGTCAAGCCCGAAGCCGTCGCCGCCTTCCAGGAGGCCAGCCGGGAGAATGCCCGTCTCAGCAGACGGGAACCGGGCATCGCTCGGTTCGACGTCCTCCAGCAGGCCGACGACCCCTGCCGGTTCGTCCTGCTGGAGGCTTATCGCACGGCCGAAGCACCGGCCGCCCACAAGGCAACCGCCCACTACCAAACGTGGCGGGACCGGGTCGCCCCGATGATGGCCGTCCCCCGCACCAGCGTGCAATATCACGCCGTGTCGCCGGCCGACGGGGAGTGGTGAATGGAATTCCGCTTCGCCACTGCCGGCCGGATCATCTTCGGCGAGGGTTCCCGCCATCAGGCTGGGGCAATCGTCACCGAGATCCATGGTCCCGTCATGGTGATCTGCGGCGGCAACCAGCGCCGGGCCGAGTTCCTCCTGCATGATCTGAAGGAGCGCGGCCGCCCCATCACCCTCTTCCAGGTGGCGGGCGAACCGACCGTCCGGCAGATCCAGGCGGCCGTCCAGCGCGCCCGGCACGGCGGCGTGACCGTCGTGGCGGCCATCGGAGGCGGCAGTGTGATCGACGCCGGCAAGGCGGTGGCGGCGCTTTTGCGCAATGAAGGCCCGGTCGAGGACTACCTCGAGGTGATCGGCCGCGGCCGCCCGCTGGAGAATCCCGGCCTTCCGGTGGTGGCGGTGCCCACCACGGCGGGAACCGGCTCCGAGGTAACGCGCAACGCGGTTCTGGCCGCCCCGGAGCAGAAGGTCAAGGTCAGCCTCCGGCATTCCACCCTGCTTCCCTGGGCCGCCATCATCGACCCCGAACTGACCTACGACCTGCCCCCCGAGCTGACGGCGACAACCGGGCTCGACGCCCTCACCCAACTGCTCGAGCCGTTTCTGTCGCTCCGCTCCAACCCCCTCACCGACGCGGTCTGCCGGGAAGGCCTGCCCCGCGCCGCCCGGGCTTTGCCTCTGGCCGTCCGCAATGGCCAGGACACCCTCGCCCGCCGGGACATGTCCCTGGCCAGCCTGATGGGCGGCCTGGCCCTGGCCAACGCCGGTCTCGGCGCCGTCCACGGCCTGGCCGCGCCCATCGGCGGACGCTTTCCCGCCCCCCATGGGGCGGTCTGCGCCCGCCTCCTGCCCGAGGTGCTCGCGGTCAATCTGCGGGCCCTGCGCGAGCGCGGGTCGGAGCCAGGCCTGCTGGACCGGTTCGCCGAGGCGGGACGTCTTCTCACCGGGCGCGGCGGGGCGACGGCCGATGACGCCGTGGCCTGGGTGCGCGATCTGGTGGAACGGATGAAGCCTCCCCCCCTAAGCCGCTACGGGATGACCCCGGCCGATTTTGCCGGCCTGGTCGAGAAAGCCCGGGCCTCCTCGAGCATGCAGGCCAACCCCGTCTCGCTCACCACCGACGAGATGCAGGAGATCCTGTCGCTGGCGCTGTGACCCAGAACCGGGGCATGGACTGGTGCGACACCCACTGCCACCTCGACGTGGGGCCGCTGGCAGGAGATCTGGCGGGAGTTCTTCAGCGCGCCTGGGAGGCCGGGGTTCGGCGCATCCTGGTGCCGGGAATCCGGGGGCCGGTGCCCGATCCCGGGTTCCCGTCCTGGGTGGGCCGGGCCTGGGGGATCCATCCCGGAGCCGCAGACGGAGTGGCTGGAGAGGGTGGGTTCGGAGAGGGGCCTGGCGAGGACGGTATCGCCGGGTTCCATGTCGCCGGGGAGGGGTTCGCTGGGGACGGGGGAGCGACCGCCGGGGCATTCCGCAACGGCGGCACCCAGGACGGGATCCCTGCAAGCCGGGGCGCCCCCGACGGAACAACCGGGGCTGGCTGGCCGGCGGGCCCCGTGGACACGGCGGTTGGGCCGATCGCCAGGGAGGTGCGGGCCCTCTTCTCCCGGCGGACCTATGCCCCTCGGGCGATCGGCGAGACCGGCCTGGACGTCCGGGCGAAGGTTCCCCTCGCCCGCCAGGAGGCGGTGTTCCGCGCCCAGGTCGAACTGGCGCGGGAGCAGGGGCTTCCCCTGTTGCTCCACGTGTTCGGGGCCTGGGAGCGCACGCTGGCCATCCTGAAAGAGTGCGGTCATGGCATACCCTGGGTCCTGCACTCGTTCAGCGGTTCATGGGAGACCGCCCGTCTCTTCCTGCGGGAAGCGGAACCCTGGGTGTCCTTTTCGGGCTCGCTGTGCCGGCCGAACGCCCGCAAGACCCCGCGGGTGGCCCGGGAGGTGCCGGGCCATCGCTGTCTGCTCGAAACCGACGCGCCAGATCTGCCTCCGCCCTGGTGGCCGGGGCGGTACAACGAGCCGGCGGCCCTTCCTGCCATCGGCCGGTTCCTGGCCGACCTGCGGGCCGAACCGCTGGAGCAGGTGAACGGGCATCTGCAGGAGGCCGTCCGGGCGGTCTGGCCCGATTGGTAACACACTTTTTTGTTTTGTACAAGTGCTAGCCGGCGGCGGAGCCGCCGCCAGGGCAAGGCAGAAGACCCGGATGGCCTTGTTCCGGGTTGGTGCCGGCTGGCCGGAGCCCGGTGGAGGAACGGCCGGCTGGCCAACGCTCTCATTCCAGACGGGTAGAAACGCGATGTGGGCCTGCAGCCGCTCTAGTGGCG
>CAZKPI010000537.1:0-4060 GCA_964554555.1 uncultured bacterium | reverse complement strand
ACACACTTGCTTTCCGGATCTGCTCGATCCTTTGTTCCGCCGCCGCGCGCCATTGCGCGTCCGGCGCGGCGCCGTCATAGAAGCGGTCCAGTCCCAGCGCCTCCGGCGTGGCGGGGCCCCCAGCACGATGGACGATCCACCCCTGACGGTCCACAACGTACACGGTCACAGACGGTCGGTCGTACTGGAAAGCTGCGGAATGCGCACCGCTCCAGTCCAGCAGCACTGGATACTTGATCTCCTTACGAAACATCGCGCGAATGACGCCGCGCATGAAACCCGGCACTCCACCAACGTCGGCGACGCCTTGAAGGAAGATGGTCTCGCCGAAGCGCTGCCCCAGAGCCGTGGTCCACGGCGCGACCTCGTCGGAGCCTTTGCGACCGCAGACGGTGACCACCGTAATTTTGTCACGCGGGAAGTGAAACGAGTGGTTCGTTCCGAACTGGTCCGACAGCTCGAACTGGGGTGCGGCAACGGCAGTCTCATGGTTCATCTTGCCGACTGGCATCCCGCCAGCCTGGTGGGGGTCGACCTCGGGGATTCCGTCCGCTCCGCCAGGGAGAACCTCCGCCAGAGCGGCCATCACGAGGCCCGGGTGCTCCAGGCCGATCTGTCCGCCTTCCGCGGGGAGGGGGCCGACCTCGTGTATTGCATTGGAGTCCTGCACCACCTCCAGGACCCGCACGCCGGCTTCCTCTCGGTTCTCCGCAATACCCGGCCCGGAGGACGGTTCCATTGCTGGGTCTACGCCCGCGAGGGGAACGGCCTGGTCATCCGCCTGGTCGATCCCTTGCGCCGGATCCTGTGCCACTGCCCCTGGTGGTTCACCAAGTATCTGGCCGCCACTCCCCTGGCCGTCCCCTTCCTGCTGTATGCCCGGTTCCTCCGCGCGGTCCGCAAGCTGGGCCGGCGCCCGCGCCTGGCCGCTCTTCCGCTCTACGACTATTGCCAGTGGATCTCCTCGCGGGAGTTCTCGTTCTTCCGGCACGTGGCGTTCGACCAGCTGGTCACCCCCCGGACGGTCTACCTTCCCCGCGCCACCATCGAAACCTGGCTGAGAGACCCCATGATCGAGGCGGGAAGCACCTACCTCGAGATGCGCAACGGCAACTCCTGGAAGTTCGGAGGACGCCGCCGGGCCGGTCCCCAGGGCCGGGATGCCGGACAACCCTGAGGAGGGAGGCAACCCATGATCGACGTTTCCGTGGTCATTCCCGTCTACAATGAAGAAGAAAACCTGGCCATGCTCACCGGCCAGCTTCTGCCCGTCCTGGCAAGCCTGGGCGGGGAATCGAGATCATCTTCGTGGACGACGCCTCCACGGATCGCTCCTTCGACGTCCTGGCCGGCCTGGCCAGGGACAACCCGCGGGTCAAGGTCATCCGGTTCCGGGCCAATGCGGGCCAGACGGCGGCCATGATGGCCGGTATCCGGGCCTCCCGGGGGGAGGCCGTCATCACGATGGATGCCGATCTGCAAAACGATCCGGCCGACATTCCCCGGCTCATGGCCGAATACCGGAAAGGGTTCGACCTGGTGTCCGGCTGGCGCGGGAACCGCCAGGACGACTACTGGACGCGGGTCTTCCCCTCCCGGGCGGCCAATTTCCTGATCTCGATGGTATCGGGGGTCCAACTGCACGACTACGGGTGCACCCTGAAGGTCTACCGCGGGCGGCTTCTGCGGGAACTGCGCCTGTATGGCGAGATGCACCGGTTCCTGCCGATCTACATGGCCTGGCAGGGGGCCCGGGTCACCGAGGTCGAGGTGTCCCATCACCCGCGGCGGTTCGGCGTTTCGAAATACGGCCTGTCGCGGATCTTCAAGGTCAGTCTCGACCTTCTGCACATCAAGTTCCTCGAGCGGTATTCGACCAAGCCGATCCATGTGTTCGGGGCCACGGGCCTGCTCTGCTTCGCCCTCGGGGTCCTGCTGTCCGCGCTGGTGCTGTTCCAGAAGGCCTGGTACCGGACCTGGGTCCACCGCAATCCCCTGTTCGTCATCTCGGTCTTTTTCGAGATCCTGGCGGTCCAGTTCGTGGCCCTGGGCGTGCTGGCCGAACTCATCGTCCGCTCCTACCAGGAGACCGCCGCCAAGACCCCGTACAAGATCCACAGCACCCTGAACCTCCCTGCTTCATGTGCGGAATAGCGGGGTTCTGGGGGGAGGCGCCCGCGACCACCCTGGGTGAGATGCTCGCCGTCCTTCGCCATCGGGGACCCGACGACGAGGGCCGGTGGATATCGGCCCGGCCGCCCCTCGCCCTCGGGCACCGCCGGCTGAGCATCATCGATCTGGCGGGAGGTCACCAGCCCATGGCCACCGGGGACGGGCAGGTGGTCGTCGTCTTCAACGGCGAAATCTACAATTTCCAGGACCTGCGGCGGGAGCTGGAGGCGCGAGGCCACCGGTTCCGCACCGCCAGCGACACCGAGGTCCTGCTCGAGGGCTACCGGGCCCACGGCCCCGGCATCCTGGAACGGCTGAACGGCATGTTCGCCTTCGCCCTGTACGACCTGCCCCGGCAACGGTTGTTCCTGGCCCGGGACCGGTTCGGCAAGAAGCCCCTCTTCTACTTCGACGATCCCGCGCGGGAAGCGTTCGTTTTCGCGTCGGAACTGACCGGCCTCTTCCCCCACCCCGCGGTGCGGCCCCGGATCGACGTCAGCCAGGTGCCGACGTATTTCAGCTACGGATACGTGCCGGCCCCCGGCTCATTGATCGAAGGGGTGCGCAAACTGCCGGCGGCGCATGCCCTGACCATCGATCTGGCCACCGGCCGCCGGCGCCTGTTCCCCTATTGGAAACCCGCCTACCACCCCAAGTTCCGGCTCGACGGCGATACGAAAGACCTGGCCGACGGCCTTCGCACCCGACTGGAAGAGGCCGTCCGCCGGAGGCTCATCAGCGATGTCCCGCTCGGGGTCTTCCTGAGCGGGGGCATCGACTCGAGCGTCATCGCCAGCCTGGCCGCCCGCCAGGTGCCCCGGGGGCGTCTGCAGACCTTCTCCATCGGCTTCACCGAGGCCTCGTTCGACGAGTCGCCCCATGCCCGCCGGATGGCGGCCTTCCTGGGATCAGAGCACCACGAGAAGAAGTTCTCGGAACAGGACCTGCTGGCCACCGTTCCCCGCGCCCTTCGCGGGCTCGACGAGCCGATGGCCGACGCCTCCCTGCTTCCCACCCTCGTCCTGGCCGAATTTGCCCGCGAACACGTCACCGTGGCCCTCTCCGGGGACGGCGGGGACGAGCTGTTCGCCGGATACGACCCCTTCCGGGCCCAGAAACTGGCGGGGCTCCTGGAAGGAAGGATCCCGGCGCGGCTGATCACCGGCCTCGAGCGGCTGGTCAACCTCCTGCCGGCCTCGGAACGGAACCTGAGCCTGGATTTCGCCCTCAAGCGATTCCTGCGGGGACTGGCCCATCCCCCCGACATCCGGCACGGGGTCTGGATGGCCCCGTTGTTCCCCGAGCAGATGGCGGCCGCCTTCGGCCGGTCATGGCCGGCGGACGATCTGCTGGCCAGGGTCAAGGAGTATTTCCACGAGGCCGACGCCCGCCAGGACCTTGACCGCTTCATTCATGTCTGGGTCCGCACCTACCTGCAGGACGACATCCTGACCAAGCTGGACCGGGCAACGATGGCGGTGTCCCTGGAAGGGCGATGCCCCTTCCTGGATCCCGGGGTCTTCGAGTATGCCGCCCGCCTGCCGACCGGGTGGAAGTACCGCAAACGTCTGCTCAAGCAGGCCGCCATCCCGCTCCTGCCGCCGGACATCCTCGCCCGGGGCAAGAAGGGGTTCGGCATTCCGCTGACCCGATGGCTCAAACGCGGCTTGCGGGATCTGCTCGAGGAGGCCGCGCGGCCGGCCGGTCTGGCCCGGTTCGGCCTGGATGCCGGCTTCGTCACGGCCTGCAAGGACGACCACCTGGCGGGGCGGGCGGACCACCGGCTGTTCCTCTGGGCCCTCATGGTTCTCTGGTTTTGGGCGGAACGACTGCCCGCCCGCCACGGCTGAGAACCCGGGAACCGGCACCGCCCCACCCCTCCCCGCCT
>CAZKPI010000536.1:0-4061 GCA_964554555.1 uncultured bacterium | reverse complement strand
CCGGCATCGCGCTTGTCGAGATACCGTCGCAGGTCCCCGTTGCGTTTGATGAGGATCTCCATCATCTTGAGGGCCTCCTGCCGGTGCGGGCTGTTGGGATAGTAATGCACGATGCGCTCGTAGGCTTCGTAGGCGGGGAAGTCATACTGCCAGTTGATCATCAGGTTGGCCTGGAAGTAGAACAACCGGTCGCCGTAGACGAACCCCAGGACGCCCAGAATGATGAAGAGGACGAGAATCTGCTTGAAGAACATCCGTGTGCCTCCTTATCCGGGTCAGACCGCGGACTGAACCTCCTGCTTGCCCGGCCCCATCAACCCCACCGGCAGGGCCAGCCCCTCGCGTTTCTTCCTGCGGACCTGGCTGGCCGGCGCCCCGATCGTCGGAATGCACAGCACGATGGCGTTGATCAGGCCGATCTCGACCTTGAGCTGATATTTCTCCTTGAGCTCCTCGACCTTCCGGTTGTGTTCCGCTTCCAGGTCCTTGATCATCCGGTCGATTTCCTCCTCTTTTTGGAAGAAATACAGGTGGAAGCAGACATTTTCCTTTTTCTTGAGGAGTTCGCGTTTCTGTTCCTCCAGGAAATCGCGATAGCGACTGAACTCGGCATCGAACCGCCCGGCGTTCCGGGCCCGGATCTCCTCGACCTCGGGGCCGATGGTCGATTCCAACTGCCGGCAGGCCTGCAGATACAAACGGAGCAGGTCGGCCCCGGATTCATCGACGGGAATGCCGGGTTCGGGGTCTTCCCGGAACTGGGTGGGATCCAGGTCTCCCAAACCCTCTTTCAAGTATATTTCATGCTTTGCCGGGTCGGCAAGAACGGAGAACAGTCTCTCGCGACGCTCCTCCGAGGCGAAGGAGACCTTGAAGTTGAACACCACCTGCTGGCGGTAGTGGGTCTTGCCCGGGGTGAGGAGGCGGAGTTCCGGCCCGCGCGCCGGGCCGACGGGAGGCATTTCGGGGGGCCCCACCCGGAACAGCCGGCTGACCTTGGGAATGCCCACCAGCCGCTCGACGATGCGCTTGAGCAGGTAGGACCCTTCTGCGATCAGCTCCAGGTCGCGATGCTTCTCGGCCACGTCCCGGTCGAAGGTGAACGCAAGCTGTTCGAAGCCGTTGAAGAAGCTCCGCTCGGCCTCCGGGATGGTGGCGTGCCAGATGCCTTCCCCGCTCTGCGTGGTCGTGATGCCCACCATGGTCATGAAGGCGGTGACCAGTTCCTGGATCTTATTGGTCGTCATGGAAGATCTCCTCCTGGGCCTGGGTGATGTCCTGGTGCGTCTTCAGGGCCTTTTCGAGCTTGTTCCCCAGGCTGAGGAACTTGCGCTTCATGGCCTCGCGGTTGGGCGACAGGGTCACGATGTCGATGATGATCTGCTCCAGGGTCTTCTTCGAGTGCAGGTTCCCCAGGATCATCTCCAGTTCGCCGATGATCAGCCGGAACAGGTTGATCTTGCGGTCGAGCAGTTCGAGCACGTAGGACTCGATGGTGTCCTTGGCGTTCAGGTTGATGATATGGACATCCTCGGTCTGACCCAGGCGGTGGATGCGGCCGATGCGCTGCTCGATCCGCATGGGGTTCCAGGGGAGGTCGTAGTTGATCAGCACCTTGCAGAACTGCAGGTTGCGGCCTTCACCGCCGGACTCGGTCGAAATCAGGATCTGGTTCTCCTGGCGGAACTTCTCGATGCAGGCGTCCTTCTCCTGCTGGGACAGCTGGCCGTTGAAGATGGAGATGGTGTAGCCGCGCTTCTTCAGCAGGTCATACAGAAAGTCCTGGGTGCCGCGGAACTGGGTGAAGATGATCACCTTCGAGTCAACCTTCCCCACCAGATCGAGCAGGACTTCCGCCTTGCGGGACAGCTTGGTATTGCGGGCCATGTCGAGCAGTTTGCGCAGGGAGTGATCGAAATCGTCCTTGTAGAAGTTGCTGTTGATCATCTTGGCCAGGGCGCGCTCGAGCGCCTGGGTCGAGCTTCCCATCAGCTTCTGCAGGAGGATCAGGGTCAGCCGGTTGATGCCCCGCGGGTTGTTCTGCGTCGGCAGGGTGAAATAGCGGCGCCGGATGAACTCGGTCAGTTCCTCGTAGAGCCTGGCCTCGTCCTCGTTGAGGGCGATCGATTCGGTGTGGACGAACCGCTGGGGGAACTTGATCAGGGTGTCAGACCGGCGATGCCGGATCATGATCTCCGACAGCATCTGCCGCAGTTTGAGCGAGTTCTTCGGAATGCGCTTGTCGCGGTTGGCCAAAAAGTCGGCCTTGAATTTCTGCTGGGTCGACAACAGCCCCGGCTTGAGGATCGAGATCAGGTTGAACAGCTCGATCAGGTCGTTCTGGATGGGCGTGGCGGTCAGCATCAGCAGATACTTGGTCTTGATCGAGTTGACGAACTTCCAGTTCTGCGTCTTCTTGTTCTTCAGTTTGTGCGCTTCGTCGATGATCAGCAGATCATACGGGATCTTCTGCACGGCCTTCTGATTCTTCTGGCTCTTGGCCGTATCGAGCGAGGCGATCACCAGATCGGAACCCTCCCAGTCGCTGATCTCCTGGTGGTTCTTGAAATTGAGGTCGAACTTGGTCTTCAGCTCCTGTTGCCACTGCGTGATCAGCGAGGCGGGGGTCAGGATCAGGACCCGTTTGACCATCCCCCGCAGGAGGTATTCCTTGAGGGCCAGGCCGGCCTCGATCGTCTTGCCCAGACCGACCTCGTCGGCCAGCAGGGCGCGCCCGTTCATGCGGTCGAAGATGGTGCGGACGGTCTGCAGTTGGTGCTCGTAGGTGCTGACCCCGAAGCAGGTCTTCAGTGCCAGCAGGTCGTCCGCCGCCGCGGGCGCCGAGTTCATCTCCTCGCCCTTCAGCACCAGGCCGGTCTCGGCGAAGGGGGAGTATTCCCCCGTGATGAGCTTGCGCAGAACTTCGAGATTCGAGGGGTTGTAGGTCAGGGGATAGTCGACGGTGGGCCGGAAGGTCAGGCGCACCTCCCCCTCGGGGTCGGTCTCGGCCTCGCTCTGCGGCTTCAGGTGCCGCAGACGGTACTGCCGGTTGGCCAGGTCGATCAGCTCGATGCCCAGCAGGTCGCCTTCCTTCAGCTGGTGGCGCTCCCACCACTCCCCGAAGGTCAGGCAGACCATGTAGCCGCGGGCCCGGTGGAAGATGGCCGAGTGGACCACCTCGTCCTCGTCCACGAAGGTGACCGAGCTCAGCTCCTCTTTGAAGGGGAACAGGGCCTGCATGTCGGGGGAAAGGAACAGATACCCCTCCTGGAAGGCCTTGCCCTTCACCTGGAAGGTCAAGCTTCTCTCGCTCACGCTGGCAACTTGAATCAACGGCGATTTCACACGTCTCTCCCGGGCGGTCTGATCGATCAGCATCACGCACCTTCACCCTTTCCCGACGGAATCACGAGCGTCGTCCCGACCTTCAGGTTCGTGGGGTTGATCCCCGGGTTGGCCTGCAGGATCAGCGATGCCTTCAGGCTCTTGCCGTAGAAGCGCTTCGCCAGTTTTCCCAGGGTGTCGCCGCTCTGCACCACGTAGGTCTGGTTCCCGCTCCCGGCGGCGACCGCGACGGGAGAGGCCGGGGCCGGCGCGGCAATGCACTGCTGGGCAACAGACTTGTGGACGGCGGGCGCGGCCTGGCTCACCGGCGCCGCCTGGCTCACCGGCGCGGCCCCGCCCTTGCCCAAGGGCCGCACGTCCACGATGATCTCCTCGCCAACCCGCACGGCCTGCGGATTGTCGATGAAATTGAGGTCCATGATCTTGGCTTCCTTCGCCCCGTCACCGTAATAGCGGGCGGCGACGTTGCGCAGGGTGTCGCCCTTCTTGACCACGTAGATCACCAGTTCCTCGTCGATGGTCCGCAGGGTCTTGAATTCCTTGGGGTCGATGGCCCGGGGGGGCTCCGGCGCGGCGGCAGGGGCGGCGGCGGGCGCGGGAGCGGCAGCCGCGGCAGGCTTCAGCGCGCTGGTCGCCGGAGTTTTCGGGGAGGCGGCGGCAGGGACAGGCTTGGCGCCGGCCGCGACCGGGGCGGGGGTCTTGGCGGCAGGGCGGGT
>CAZKPI010000535.1:823-4065 GCA_964554555.1 uncultured bacterium | reverse complement strand
GACGTCAAGGCCGGGGGTGAAGGACCCGACGGCCGCGGGCGGTGTCGGAACCGGCGTCACTGGCATGCCGTAAAGGGCGCCGTTGCGGCAGACCGCCATGTCGGTGGAGCCGAACGCCAGCGGGGGGTGGAACATCGATGGTTCGACGCAAATCCAGTCTGGAGTGCCGGTGCGGGCGGGATAGTAGGCGAACAGGCTTTGGCGGTCGATGAACGAGCCCTTGTACAGAAGGGCCATGCCCTGCCGGTGGGGGTAGGCCAGCAGGATGGGTCCCAGGTCTTTTTGCCAGCGCGGGGCCCCGGTGGCGGCCTCGAGACAGCGCACCGTCGAACGGTCGGCCACCATGACGAGGTCGCCGGTGACGGCCGCGGCCAGGTAGGTCGCGGGCAGGGAGACGCTCCAGGAGCCCTTCCCTGACAGGGACGAGGCGTCGAGCCGCCGGCCGTCGCTGGCCAGCATCAACAGCAAGTCCCCGTCGGCCTCCAGGTGGCGGCAGGCGGTCCCCTCGATCTTCAGGCGCAGTTCCCCGGTCTCCTGGTCGGCCCCCACGACGGTGCCCTGGGCGGTGACGAACAGGAACATCCCGGCATGGGCGACGGGGGGAACCGGTGCCACCTCGCCGGGGAACGTCCAGAGGGGCTGGCCGAACTCCAGGTCGATGGCCTGCAGTCGCCAGACGGGGTTCTTCACGTCCTGGAAACCGTAGATGCAGGCGACCGCACTGCCCACCGCCGCATGCAGGATGTCGCCGGTGAACTGGGCGTCCCAGGCCGGGTCGCCGGTGTCCCCGTCGACGGCGATCAAGGCCTTGGCGCTGGTCTTGACCAGCAGGCGGTTGTCGGGCAGGGGCAGGGGGGGCAGGGCCGAGAGTTCCTGCGTGGCCCTTTCCCAGCGCAGGGACAGGCTCGTGCCGCCGTAGGCGCGCAGGCCCTGCTCCCGGTCGGCGACGACCACCACGTTGGTCAGCCGCACGAGGGGGTGGCGGGGCGGGCAGGGCCTGACGGGCCATGATGCGGCCCTGCTGGTCAAGCAGGGCGATCTCCCCGCGGCCGCCCAGCACGGCGACGTTGGGGCCGAGGCGGCAGGGGGCGGACAGGATCTCCCGGTCATACCTGGCCTGCCATCTGGGCGTGGTGCCGCTGGCCCGGTTCCAGAAATGGAGGCAGGTCAGGAAGGCGAAGCCCAGGAACAGCCCGACGACCCACCGGTTCATGCGGCAGGCAGGAGACGCACCTGTTCGAGGATCAGCTCCACACAGCGGTCAAGGGGCAGGCGGGTGGTGTTGAGCGTGAAGTGGTAGAGGTGGGGGTCGGTCCAGTCGACGTCGAAGAAGTCGGCGATGAAGGTGCGGGCCGCCTCGTCGCTCTGGGCGATGACCTCGCGGGCCTTGGCCTCGTCGACCTTCTGCTGGTCGATGATGCGGGCGATGCGGGTCGCCTCCTCGGCCACGATGCGCACGTGCAGGGCTGTGGGCATGTCCTTCAGGATGCGGGCCCCGCCGCGCCCCACGATGATCGACCGGTCCTTGGCCGCCATCTCCTTGACCACCTGCTGAAGGACGGTGAGATACTCGTCCTCCTTGTAGTCGGCCTGGGGAAAGGGCGTGAAGAGTTCGATGCCGTCCCAGTCGAGGGGGCCGATGCCGAAGGGGTGGAACACCCGCCCGCCCTTGGCGATGCTGGTCAGCGCTTCCTGGAAGAAGACCCCGATGCGGCTGTAGGTCTCCTGGTCGAAGTCCTGCAGTTCCTCCTGCGGCTTCCCCATCTTCCTGGCGATCTCGTGCAGGATCTCCTTGTCGGCGCAGGTGTAGGACAGCGCTTCCGCGAGCTTGAGGGCAATGAATGATCCTCCCGATCCGATCTCCCGGGAAATCGTGATGACGGCCATCGTTCCATCCTTTCCCACGGAGGGCTGCCGCCTCTCCATGC
The DNA here is from genome assembly GCA_964554555.1 of uncultured bacterium. Classification (GTDB taxonomy): domain Bacteria; phylum Muiribacteriota; class Ozemobacteria; order Ozemobacterales; family Ozemobacteraceae; genus Ozemobacter. Next base: position 2,137 of record CAZKPI010000535.1, on the reverse strand, counting down.
GCATGCCTCGGTGCCCCCATTATCGGTTTGCCGTGACCGGGAAGTCAAGCACCGTCCTTGGCCGGAACCCGGGCCCGCGGGGCCCCGGCGAAGGGTCTCTCAACAAACGGCAAAAAAATGCCGATGACCTCTTCGGTACGGAGCGGATCCGTACGATGGATTGAGTAGCAGGACCGATTGGTCAGATCGAGTAGCGAGTTCGAGGAGGAAACCATGGTTCACCCGGGAATGGTAGGAATCACCGAGTTGATGACGGACGACGGCTTCGTGGGTTGGATGGAGGAGCAGGAAGACGACATGCTGTCGAACCTTTCCACCTACGAGGTGTATTCCCTCTACTGCCAGCAGGCGACGGAGGACTGATCGCCCTCTTTTCGGGCCCCCAGCGCATCATGCGCTCCATCCCGCCCCGCGACGGAACGGTCGCGGGGCGGGCCCTTGTACCGCCGGTTTTCCGCCTTCGATCAACGAGTCCGTTCGGTCTGGAGGGCAAACCTGACCGGGCTGGGAAAGGACCCGCGGACAGGCGGCCCGCCGATCGGCGGTGGAGGGGCGGGCGGCGGGCGGGGCGGGCCGATCGATCGACCGAGGGGCGGAGCGGCGGCGGGACGGGAGGCTGGCGGGCGGGCATCCCTGGGGAGCCGGCCGATCAGTCCTCGGGGGGAAGCTCGTCGAGGAGGTGGCGGGCGGCGGTCTGGCCGGCGGCGGACCGGCGTTTCAGACTGGCCCGGGCCTTGGCGCGCAGGCGCGGCACGGCATCGCCGCGGGCCACCTCGGCCAGCAGGCGGAGGGCGAACGGGGCGTCGAGGGAGTCGAGGGCATGCAGGGCCGCATCGCGGTTCCAGACTTCCCCGTCGAGGGCCAGAGCGCGCAGGAGGCGGGGAATGGAAGTGCCCTCGACCCCGGCCAGGGCCCGGACCGCGTTGGCCTGCACCCGGTGATCGGGGTCCTGCAGGGCGGGGATCAGCAGGACGATCGCCTCTTCCGAGCCGATGGCCGCCAGCGCCTCCACGGCGTTGGCCCGCACCCGGTGGTCGCGGTCGCCCAGGAATGGAGCCAGCAGGCCGGTCTCCGCCGGTCCGCCCAGGCGGCCGATGGCCGCCACCAGGGCCAATCGACGAGCCCATGGTTGAATCCAGGCCAGGAAGGCACCGTGCAGGTCACCAAGGCCTTGAACGTGGTGGCCCGCCAGGATGAGTCCGAGGTCCCTGGGCCACGTCAGACCGTCGTCCTCTTCCACACCACCTACGAGGAGGTGACGATGGAACTGCGTCTGTCGGTCGAGAACCGCTGTTCCGGACCGGCGCGCATGGA
>CAZKPI010000535.1:0-806 GCA_964554555.1 uncultured bacterium | reverse complement strand
CGGGGAATGCGCCGAGGCGCCTGCCGGCGCCAGCATCCGCAAGCGGGGCCGGGACGGCGGCGTGAACGCGACGACGGACATCACCTGGGATCCCGTCCTGGAACCGGGCGAGCGGAAGGAACTGCTCATCCGCTACCGGCTCCTGATCAGGCGCTGACCGGCGGGGCACTCACGACGATCCGCGCACCACCAGTTGCACCGGCAGGGTGACGGTGCGCGGGCCGCCCCGGTCGCCCTGCACCAGACGGTGCAGCAGGCGCGCCGCCTCGTAGCCCTTCAGCGCCAGGTCCTGGGCCATGGTGGTGAGGGGCGGCGACAGGCGGCGGGCGATGGCGAGGTCGTCGAAGCCGGTGACCGCCAGATCGCCCTGGGGACCTATGGTCAGGCCGCGCTCCTGCGCCAGCCGGTACAGGCCCCAGGCGATGTAGTCCTTGTCGCAGACCACGCTCGCCGGCAGGGCGCACCGGTCGAGCAGCAGCCGGGCCGCCGCATGGCCGGGGCGCCATTTCTCGTCCTGGCGCCACCAGGCGGGGTCGCTGGTGGGTACCGGCGCACGCACCGCCTGGCGTTCCGCCTCCTCGGCGAAGCCGGCATCGCGCAGGGCGCAGCGCCAACCGTCGAAACGGCAGGCATCGACGTGGTGTTCCGTGGTGAGACCCAGGAACCATGGCGCACGACCATGGCGTTCGATGAGGTGCATGGTCGCCTGATAGGTGCCACCGGCCGCATCCGGCTCGACCGATGGCAACGGAAGATCGGCGGTGCGCCGCTCGACACAGACCAGCGGGAACCCGCCGGCCTGGAGG
>CAZKPI010000534.1:0-4075 GCA_964554555.1 uncultured bacterium | reverse complement strand
CAGCGGCCCGGTCCATCGCTGGGGCCCGGAGCGGGGGCGGTGCCGCCGCGGGTTCGGCCGACGCCGGGCCGCCGAAGCCGGTGGTCGAGTTCCGGGCCCTCGACGACGGGGCCGACGGGGCGGTCCTCAGCCCCGACGGGAGCACCCTGGCGGTCTGGTCGGCTCTGGGCGAGCGCGTCGACCTGTGGAACGCGGCCGGCTGGGAACACCGGCTGGCCATCCAGCCCAGGCGTGTGATCCACGGGGCGGCCTGGCATCCTGACGGGAAGCGGTTGGCGGTGGCGATGAACCCGCTGGGACTGGCCTTCCTCGACCTGGAAACGATGAAGTGGTGCGGCCGCCTGCGCTCGGCCCGGCCGGTCCGGCACCTCGCCTGGAACGCGGCCGGCGACCGGCTGGGCGTGGTGCTGGAATCGTCCGACTACCTGGCTCCCGGCCAACCCCTGGCTGGCATTGCGGGGGGCGGGTTCCGCATCATGCGGGCCGGCCCCGAAACCCTCGAACTGCCCGATCTGGTGGCCCCGGCCATCCTCTTCGAGCCGGCGCGTGAGCAGGCGGCCATCGCTCTCCGCCCCGGGTTCGCCGGGGTCGAGGACCTGGCCTGGAGTCCCGACGGCCGCCTGCTTGCCGCCGGCCTTTGGCAGTACCGCCGGCCGGCCTCCGCCGCGGTGCGAATCTACGACGCCGGCACCCGGCGCGAGGTGGCCGCCTTCCCCCATGGAACCTACGTCGGAAGCGTCGCCTGGAGCCCCGACGGCCGCCGCCTGGCGGCCGCCTCCCACCGGGAATTCGTGCGGGTCTGGGACGTGGCCGCCTTGGCCGAAATCGCCCGCCTCCAGACGCCGGCGGCCCGCTCGTTCGACCAGGACCAGTGGGCCACCCAGGCGGCCTGGATGCCCGACGGCACCCGTCTCCTGGTCGCCTGCGCCGACGAGCGTCTGCGGGTGCTCGACGCGGCGACCGGCGAGGTCTGCACCGCTTTCGGGAAGGGGCATGCCCGGCCCCTCCGCCAGATCGGCCTGAGCAGGGACGGCGCGGTGATCGTCTCCCTGGACCGGGAGGGCCGGGAACTGCTGGTCTGGTGCATCGACCGCCCGGACAGTCCCGCCGCGCGGCTTCCCCTGCCGGAGCCGGCGGGGTGTTTCGCCCTCGACCCGGCGGGAAGGCGCCTGGCGGCGGCCCTCCCGGCCAGCGGCGTGGTCCTGGTCCTCGATCCGGCGGCCGGGCGGGAGGAGACCCGGCTGGCCGGCCAGGCGGGCAAGGTGGTCACCCTGTCCTGGAATCCCGACGCGACCGTCCTCGCCTCGGGAGGGGCTGACGGAACCGTCCGGCTGTGGCAGATGCCCTCAGGGAAGGAGATCCGCCGTCTGCCCCTTCCCCCGACCACCCCGCGCCGTCTGTCCTGGAGCCCTGACGGCCGCCGCCTGGCGGTCGGGTCCACCGAGATCGCCCTGCTCACCGTCTGAACGGGTCCGCTCCCGGCGGCGGGCCGCTTCCCTGGCCCCGGTCTTCACCTGGTCGAATCCCTCGGAGGCCGGGCCCCGGGTTGCCATCCGGGCATCGCGGGGGAGCTGGTGCGGCCTCCCGGTTCGAGACCGGCATGCCGGCGATGACCCCGGCCCGGGCGGGCTCTCCCGGCCTGCCTGGCCCCCCCGGCCCGCCCGGACCGGGAACCGGAGGCGGCGCGAATGGGATCCGGCAGGCTCGCCGGGTTCGTCACCCCTCCCCTGCTGTCTGCCGGCCGCTCTGGCTCGACGGACCGGATGGCAAAGGACCTCCCGGAGGCGGCCCTCACTTCTTCCCCGTCGACCGGCAGATGGTTTGGAAGATGTCGACCATCGTCGCCTGCATGTCCCGGATGTCGGTGAGGAACTTCAGCCCCTTGATGGCGCCCAGGGCGGCCCCGGCCGTGCCGTAGAGCCGGTCGGTGTGCCTGGTCGCGACGGCGAACGACTCGAGGAGTTCCTTGATGTTGCCAGCCTCCTCCATCCCTTCCTCGATCTCCTTCCAGGTATCGGCCCGCTTCGGCCCCGCGAGGCGGATGTAGGCCTCGACCGTGCCGGGGATGATCCGGCTCAGCTCCAGCCAGGCGGCCGTGGTCTCCTGCCGGTAATCCTGGGCGAAGATCCGGTCGTGACGGGCCGCGGCGGCGACCGCCTGGTCGTGGACCAGGCCCATGGGCCGCTTGGGGTCGGTCCAGAACAGCCGCCCTTCCATGGCCAGGGTGCCCGCCCGTTCGAGCAGATACCCGACCAGTTTCTCGTGACTGCCGCTGGCCAGGCCGGCGAACGGCCCGACCACCTTCTCCTGGAGCAGGTCCGACCCCTGCTCGCCGATCCAGTCGTCGGTCTTGAACAGCATGTCGGCATACCCCTTGACCTCGCTCTGCTGGATCGCCTCGACGTCCGCCCGGAAGAACTCGGCGTCGGCGAGCCGGTTGTCGAACCACTCGAAGGACGCCTCGACCCATTTCCAGGCCCACTTCAGGAAGTCCTTCACCAGGTCGAGCCGGAGCTTCCGGCAGGCGGCCGCCAGATTCGCCTCCGCCGCCTCGAGCTGGGGAAGCATGGCCCGCAGTTTCCCGCCCTTCTTCGCCAGCGCTTCCCGGCCCTTTTCGGCCAGCCAGGTCGTGCCTTCCTTGATCTGGTCGGAGGCCTCCCAGGTCTCGGCCAGGTTCTTCATCGCGCCCCGGAGGTCGTCGGTGAACGCTTCGATCGACTGCCGGGCCTTCCCGTCGAGGATGACGATGTGCGTCAGAGCCTGCTCGAGCAGGTCGGGGGCCGCCACCAGGTCGCCGGTGCAGGCCTTTCCCCCGCCCCGCAGGGGATTGCTCGCCGCCAGCAGTGACGGATACCGGGTCAGGAACCGGTCGAGGGTCAGGCCGTCGATGCCCTGTTCCTGCAGTTTCGCCAGCTGGGCGCGGGCGCCGGACAGGTGCCGGTCGACGGCCGGATCGATGGCCAGCCGGACCGGCCCGTCGAGCGTCACGTCGGTGCCGGCGGCGCCGCCCAGGCTGGTGAAGGTCAGGGGGGAAGCGGCCTGGGCGCATGTTGGATCCTCCTTGTTGGAGGCGGATCTCGGCGGCGGGGGCGATCCCCCCGCCGGCCGCCCCGCTCCCGCGTTTTTCAGATGCCGGATGTCCGGTCCTGCTCCCCGCGGATCGGGAACAGGCTCTTCTCACAGCGGCCTCACCCTTCGGGATTCTGATGCAGGGCCTGAAATACCTCTCCCTGAAAGTTGGTCATGTCATTCGAGACCATTGGTTCGATGCCCACATCATCCGGTTTCCGGCGGGATGTCCATGGCCCTTCCCGGTCCATGCAGGAAGGCGTCACCATGGCGGCCAGTGAGGGGACGCGGCTGAGGTTTGGCGGGGGGTGGGCCATCGTGATGGCCATGCCGAGTGTCGTGGTCATCGCCTTCCACCTGCTGGCCGGCATGGGAATCCCGCGGCTGTCGGCGTTTTCGCGCGAGTCCGGCGTTGCCGCGACGGACGGCCCTTCCCATCGCGGCCCATGATTGATACACTGCGGGAGGCGGGGCCGGCCCCGGCCAATCGACCAACAAAGGAATGGACCATGCCGCGACGGTTTTTCCCGACGACCTGGTGTCTGCTTGTCTGCCTCGCCACCGCTTCCGCGGGATTGGCGCTGGAACTCCCCTGGACCCTCCTCGAGGACCAGGATCTGAAGAGCCTCAAGGAACGATCCGTCGCTCTCCTCGGGGAGAAGCAGGAGGTTCCCGTTGGCCTGGCCTGCCGCGGCGGGGTGCTGGCCGCCCTGCTCCTGCCGCGGGTCTGCGTCGATGCCGAGAAATACAACTTCCACGAGCATCCCGATCTTGACGAGGTGCGGACGGTGATGCCCATGCTCACCAAGGAGGGGTTCTTCCCCTACGACCTGGCGGTCAGGAAGGGGAAGGTCTGCGTCAACTGGATGGCCGCCGGTCTCGCCTTCCAGGAAGCCCTGCTGGTCGAATCCGCGAGCGATGAGCCGAGCCTGAAACGGACCATCCGGGACCGGGTGGCGCAGGGGCTGATCCCGATGGGCCTTCTCATCGACGGCCCGCGGGCGTG
>CAZKPI010000533.1:0-4078 GCA_964554555.1 uncultured bacterium | reverse complement strand
TACCAGCGGTTTCGGGGAACCCTGCGCCCGGTCCGCGTGTTCGTTCCTGCCGCCGTCCCGCGGCCGTTGACGCGTGCCGTTGGCGCCCGCTGGCCATCACCATGGACGATGGTCCTTCCCGCCGTGACGGACCCGGCCAACGGGAGCCGCGACAGCCGATGACTGACCGGGGCGCCGCGCCAACAGCCAAGGGAGCCGGGCCGGCTTCCCGCGCGAGCCGCCGGCGGCAGACTCTGGTGACCCGCCTGACCAGGATGCTGGCCGCGTCCCTTCCCGCCGAGCGGCTTGGGGTGGCGGTTTCGGGCGGGGCCGATTCGGTGGCCCTCCTGCGGCTTCTCGCGCTGGTCGCCCGCGACCATCCCCTTTCCCTGGTGGTTCTGCACGTCGATCACGCCCTCCGCCCGGACAGCCGTGCCGCGGCCCGGTGGGTCGGGAGACTGGCCCGGCACCTGGGCCTTCCCTTCCAGGGCCGGCGCCTGGAACCGCCTCCCGCCCGCCCCGGAACCGCCGGAGGACTGGAAGCCTGGGCCCGGACCCAACGCCTGCGCGCCCTGGCGGAGATGGCCGCCGCCGCCGGCCTGCCCTGGGTGGCCCTCGGCCATCACGCCGGCGACCAGGCGGAAACCGTCCTGCTACGGCTGTTGCGGGGAACCTCCCTCGCCGGCCTCGCCGGCATGCGCTCCCGCCGGACCCTTCGCTGGCCGGGCGGCCAGGTCCGCCTGTGGCGGCCGTTCCTGGACGTCCCCCGGCAGACACTCCGCCAGGTGCTCGAGGACCTGGGCCAGGACTGGTGCGAGGATCCCACCAACGCCGAGCCCCGCTTCCTGCGGAACCGGATTCGCCAGGAGGTCCTTCCCCTGCTGGAAACCATCCGCCCGGGGGCGACCCGCCACCTGGTTGCTCTCGCCGACGATCTTCATCTCGCCATGCGGGCTCTGTCGCCACGGCCATGCGTCTCTTCCGCGCGGTCAGGACCTTGTCCGGAACGGATGAGGAAATGCCTGCCGACTCTGCGCGGGTCAGAGGCCGGGCGGTTGTTCCCGGCCGCCTCACTGCCGAAGAATGATTTCCTGCTGGCCGAACGCCTCCGGAGGTGGTTGATCGGGCTCGGTTTGGGAGCGCGGGCGGGCCGGCCCCTGCTCCGCCGCCTGGCCGACCTGGCCCGCGGCAGTCGCTCGGGACGGCAGGTGGCCGTGGGCGACCGCCTCATCCTCAGGACCCCGGCCGGCCTCGAGCTGGTGGACCGGGAGAGGCCGGCTCCCGAACCGCTGAATGAGGAACTGCGCCCCGGGGGGCGAGTGGAGGGGGGCGGCTTCTGTTTCCTCTTGTCCCCGCGGCGACCCGCCCCCAAAACCGATGGCTGTTGGATCCCCGCCGCCCTGGCCGCCGGCGGCCTCCAGGTGCGGCACCGCCGGCCGGGCGACCGGTTCCGGCCCGCCGGGGCGGCCGGCGGCAAGAAACTTGGCCGCTGGCTGACCGACAGCAAGGTTCCCCGCCGCGAGCGTGATCAACTGGTCCTCGTGACCCGGGGGTCCGAGGTGCTCTGGATCGCCGGGCTCGCCCGGTCCTTTGCCACCCGTGACCGGCCGGCTCCGGGGTTTTTGTTCCTGGGGCGGGTTTCCCTGGGCCCAGCCACTGCCGTTGCGAAACCCGCCAGAAAGCCGGGTGGCGGCGGCCCACCATCCATACCCCCCTCCAGGTAGGCGGAATCCTCCTGGTTCCCCGGCCGACCCGCTCCCAAAGGCACGACCCCGGCCTGGGAGGCCGGGGTCGCCGGGCGGAACGTATCTCCGGATCTTCGTCGTCAGTTCTTCTGGTCTTTGATCAGGCTTTCCAACTGGGCCATGGTGGTGCCGAAGCCCATGCCGAGAGGTTTGTTCTTGTCGAGGGGCCACAGGCCCTGCACGAGGTTGACGGTCTGCAGACTGCCGTCCTCCCCCTTCTGCAGGAACAGGATGACCCGGAACCCCTTGGGCGGCACGTCGGGCTGGTCCTCCAGCCAGCCTGGCTGGCCGGGTTCCCCGCACTTGCGGGTCATGAGCACGATCGGCTCGTTGGGCGCCCAGTCGCCCTTCAGGACCTTCTCGGGAATCAGGACGTTTTTGATGGTGCTGATCTGGGTCTTCTGGTCGAGGGCGATCTCGGTCTGCTGGGCGACCTTGGCGATGACGATATACTCCGCCTTGCGGACGAGGTCGGGAACCGACCAGGTCTTGATCATCGCGAAGGAGGCCGGAACGACGAGGGCGAGGGCGATCAGGAGGGAGGACAGGCGGAAATGCTTCATGGTTCGAGGTTCCTTCAGAATTCCTTGCCGCCGAACACGTTCTTTTTGATGAACTCGTAACGGGCCGGATTGGTTTGCCTCATGTAGGAACCGGCCTGCCAGTACTGGCGGCAGGACTCGGCGAAGTCCTCGACCGGCTGGGTGTTTCCGTAGCCGGACACGGACGAGGAGACCGGGCCGCCGTAGCGTCCGTTCGGCCAGAACTGCTGTTCGAAGGCGCGCTGGACGCCGGGATTCTCGGCCTGGAAGCAGTGGGCCATCTCGTGGACGAGGGTTCCCTGGAAGGTGCCTTCGTAGCAGGCTGAGTTCAACAGGTGAACGGTGGGGATGCCGGGCTGGACCCATCCCAGGACGCCGGGGGGCATGCCCTGCAGGCCGCCCGCATCGCGCTGGATGCTCTTGGTGCAATTGCGGTAGTTTTCCGGCAGGGTGGCGAGGACCTTGTTGGCCTCCTCGAGCTGGCGTTTTGACCAGTCGGCTCCGCCGTAACCAGCGTTGGCGCTGATGCCGTATTTGGCCTTCATCTCGGCCTTCAACCCGGCGATGTCCCCGCTGGAACTACCCGTGCCCGTGCCGGTTCCCGTGCCCGTGCCCGTGCCGGTTCCCGTGCCCGTGCCGGGGCAGGTGCCGGTTCCGGTGCTGGAACCGGGGGGGGTGCTGGTGCCGGGGCAACTGCCCGGAATCCGGATGATGATGATCCGGACCCCGCAACCGCCGCCCGCGCTCATGATCTGGCTGATGATGCGGCGGATGAGTTCCTCGAGCTGGGCCTGGGTCATGGAGGCGCCACAGGCGTAGTTGACCTCATCTGCCGCCGGGGCCGCGACGCCGGCGGCGGCGGCCGGGGCGGAGGGTGCCTCGTCGGCGGGTGCGGCGGCCGGGGACAGGTCGTCGGTGCGGCCTTCGTCGTTGTCGGTGGCCTGGTAGAGCGAATCGAGATAACTGCCGGACTGGGCCTGGAGGGCTCCGGCGCCTGACCAGAACACGCACAGCAGAACCGCGGTCAGCAGGGCAAGGCGTTTGAACATGGTCCACCCCCGTACATTCGAATTTCTTCGTCCTAATTATACCCTATTCAGGCAGAGGGCGGAAACCGCGCTCCGAACCCCGAGGCATCGCGATGGGCGGCTGGACCATGGCAGGAAACCCTCGTCCCGGGCGGGCCGCCTCTGGACGATTCGGACCGCCGCCGATGCCGGCCGTCTCATTTCCCGTCGTTCAGCTGGCGGTTGAGACGAACCGGAAAGAGCTTGGCGGCCAGCACCGAGGTCCGCGAGGTCATGCCCGCCTTCCCCTGGCCGCCAAGGGTCACGGCAAGGTCGAGCCAGAGGCGGCGCACCCCGGAACCGATCCCGGGGGCGGTCTCCTCGCCAAGGGTCCAGGTCAGCGACGCCACCCGTTTGTTGACCAGCACCTTGGGGGACCGACTGCCCTGGATCCGCGAGATCGATCCGCCATCCCGGCCGGGGGCGTAAACATACGAGACCTGGTCGGTGTGCCCCTGGTCGTCGCTGAAGATCCGGAAGGAGACCCGGTCGGAGGTGACGACGAGGGCCGCGTCCTGCCAGCGGCCGGATTTTGGGGCGGGGTCGAGGACGGCGTTGATCAGGTCGGTTCGCAGATAACCCAGTAAAAGCGCCCCTTCCTGGAGCACCACCGCCGAACTTTCCCCCTTCTCGTAGCCCCGCCGGAACTGGGTGAAGGCGTAGATCAGCCCTCCCAGCACCAGCACGAGCAGAACTGCCGCCACCAGGATCTCGACGAACGTCATGCCAGCCGCGGAGGGCCAAT
>CAZKPI010000532.1:2634-4092 GCA_964554555.1 uncultured bacterium | reverse complement strand
CCCCGTCGGGCTCCGTGACCTGGCGGTCGCCGGCATGGCCGCCCTCTTCCTCCTGCCGCTGGTTCGGATCCTGGGCCGGAACGGCGATGAGGGAACCCTGGTCTACGGAGCGGTCCGGGTGCTGGAAGGGGACCTCCCCTACCGCGATTTCTTCGAATGCATGACCCCCGGTTCCTTCTACTGGCTGGCCGCCTTCTTCCGGCTGTTCGGCCCCACCTTCGCCGTCTCCCGGGGGGTCCTGCTGGCCACCGGGGTCAGCCTCACCCTGCTCATCGACCGGCTCGCCCGGCGCCTCGCTCCCGGGCCATATGACCTTCTCCCGGCCATCTTCACCCTGGTTCTGGGGATTCCCTTCTGGACAGCGACCTCCCACCATTGGGAAAGCACCCTCTTTGCCGCGGCCTCCTGCCTGGCCCTCGTCCGCTGGATCGAACGGCCGACCCATCCCCGCCTGTTCCTGGCCGGGTTCCTGACCGCTGTGACCGCCGAGTTCGTCCAGCAGAAAGGGGTGATGATGTTCGCCGCCTGCCTCGCCGCGGTCCTGATCGCCTCCTGGCAGGGCCGCCTCCCCTGGCGGGGAACCCTGGCCCGCTGTGGAGTCCTGGTGACCGGCCCCGTCCTGCTGGGAGCGGCGACCCTGCTGTATTTCCACCGCCAGGGCGGACTGTCCGATCTCCTCGAGGCCGTGGTGATCATGCCCCTTACCCGCTACGGCCAGGTCAACAAGGTCCCCTACGGGTTCTATTTCTGGGAATCCTACGTCCCCGCCTGGGTGCAGACGACCGAAACCCTTCTGCCCGGCCCGTTCGGCCAGGTCCTGCTGGCCGCCCTCCTGGCGCCCATGGCCGCGGTGCTGGTCGGGCCGTTCCTCATCCTGGCGGCAGGCGCCAGGCGCCTCTGGCAACACGTCCGCGCTTCGACCGACCCCCGGGGGTTCGACCTCCTGCCGCCCGCGATGGCCCTGGCCGCCTTCGCCCTCTGGGCGTCGGAAAGCCATCGCCCCGACCTCCCCCACCTGATCTACGGGAGCCCCCTCCTGTACGTGACCGGGTTCCGCCTTCTGCGGGACGGCCTGACCGCCCATCCGCGGACGTTCCGGGCAACCGCCATGGCCCTGCTGTTCTGCATCGGCCTGACAGGGTTGTCCGTCCTCCTGCCGGGACTGCGGCCGGGGCAATGGCAGAACACCCGGCGCGGGCCGGTCTGGACCACGACCCGCGATGCCTGCCTGGACTTCCTGATGCAGGAGACCCGACCCGGGGAGGAGCTGTTCGTCTATCCCTACTACCCGATGTACTATTTCCTGGCCGCCCTGAAGAACCCGGTCCGCTTCAGCATCCTGACCTACGGCGGCTACAACACCCCCGCCGAGTTCGCCCAGGTCGTCGAGACCCTGGAAACCCGCCGCGTCCGTCTCGTCCTCTGGGACACGCTGGTCGACCACGCCACGATGCGGAG
>CAZKPI010000532.1:0-2600 GCA_964554555.1 uncultured bacterium | reverse complement strand
CGCCCGAAGAGCAGGTCGTGGAGAACCTCCTCCAGACCAGGTATGAAGAGATGGGGCGGGCCGGCGACTTCCGCGTCATGCGGCGCCGCGCGCCCTGACCGCTACGCCGGTCAACCCCGCTGTCCGCCTGGCCCCGTACACGGCGGGAGAGGCCATTTCCCCCTGCCGCCCCGGATGGGGGCGCGTCACGCCGGCTTCACCTCCCGGCCGGGATGCCATCCAGCCAGCGGATCACCCGGCCGGCCACCTCTGCCGCCAGCGGCCCGTTGACCAGGTTCAGGTGGTCACCCCCGGCGACCACCTGAAACTCCCGGACCGCGGCAGAGACCGTCTCGAATCCGCGCCGCATGACCTCCGGCGGGGCGATCCGGTCACCCGACCCCGCGAGGAACAGGGTCGGAGCGGTGACCCGGCCGAGCTCGGGCAGGAGGTCCCGGCGCCCGGTGCGGTCGCAGAAGCGGCCGGTCTCGACCCAGGCGGTGGCCTGGCCGAGCGTGGCCGGAGGCACGTCGATCCCGGCCCCGCGGATCTGGGCGTGGAACAGGCGCAGTCCCGGTCCGATGCGGGAGGGGCGCCCCCCGGCGAAAACCCAGATCACCAGGCGCCCCAGGAGGCGGGTGGGAATGCGCGGCCAGCCCCACCGCCGCGCCAGGTCGTACACGCGCCGCATCACGGGCGGGTAGAAAGGGATGCCGGGAAACGCCACCGGCACTGCAAGCGCGACCAGGGCGGGGGCGGCGATCAGGCCGCGGGCCTGCGCCAGCAGGGCGAGCATGCCGCCCATGCTGTAGCCAAGGACGGCCGGGGGCCGGCCGGCCGCGGCGCAGGCTTCCGCCCAGATGATCGGAAGATCCTCCGCCAGATGGGTGTCAAAATCCCAGTCCCCCGCCCCGCCCCGCTGTCCGGAAGCCGGCCGGCCCCACCGCCAGCGGCCGGTCAGCACCCGGCAGGATGGCTCCAGGAACCGGCCCAGGCACTGCCGGGCGGGATGCCAGAAGACCGTCTCCCGACTGCTGATCCCGGGCAACAACAGCAGGGGGGGGCGGTCAGGCGTCTTTTCCACCCGGGACATCCTCGAGATCGGCGAGGTTCGGGCCGCGGGCGAGGTCGCAGACCAGCGGCACCTTCAGCGGGAAGACCCCCTCCATGATCTCTTTCAGGCGGGGCGCCACCTCGTCGATCTCCTCGGGGGGGGCGGTGAACACCAGTTCGTCGTGGATCTGCAGGATGAGTCGGGTCCTCTTCCCCTCGCCCTTCAGATACCGGTCCACATCGAGCATGGCCTTCTTGACCAGGTCGGCGGCGGAACCCTGCAGGGGAGTGTTGCGGGCCACCCGCTCCTCGAACGACCGGGCCTGGAAACTGCCTGAGGTGAGGTCGCGCAGTTGGCGCACGCGGCCGAACAGCGTGGTCACGCGGCCATCGTTCTTCGCCCCGGCCAGGTTGCGGGCAAAGAACTCCTGCACCGACGGAAAGGTGGCGAAGAAGTCGTCGATGTAGGTCTTGGCCTGCGGCCGCGGCACCCCCAGCCCCTCGGCCAGGCCGTGCGCCGAGATGCCGTAGATGATGCCGAAGTTGACCGTCTTGCCCACCTTCCGCTCCCCTGCCGTCACCTCGCCAACCGGCTTCTTGAACAATTTGGCGGCGGTGATCGAGTGGATGTCGAGGTTGTTGCGGAAGGCCTCGACGAGGTCGGGATCGCCCGAAAGGTGGGCGAGCAGGCGCAGTTCGATCTGCGAGTAGTCGAGCGACAGGAACAGGTCGCCCGGCCGGGGCGGCACGAAGGCGCGCCGCACGCGGCGGCCGAGTTCCGACTTGACCGGGATGTTCTGCAGATTGGGGTTGGTGCTCGACAGGCGGCCGGTGGCGGTGACCGTCTGGTTGAAACTGGTGTGGATCAGCCCGGTGCGCGGTTCCACCAGGGTCTCGAGGGTGTCGGCGTAGGTCGTCTTCAGTTTGGCGATCTCGCGGTAGGTGAGCAGGTCGCGGCAGATCGGGTGCAGAGGGGCCAGCTCCTTCAGCACGTCGCTGTCGGTCGAGAAGCCGGTCTTGGTCTTCTTCGGCGGGGTCAGGCCCAGCTTGCTGAACAGCACCTCCTGGAGCTGTTTGCCCGAGTTGACGTTGAATTCCATGCCGGCATGGCCCTGGATGGCTTTTTCCAGGTCTTTCATGTCGGCGGCGAATGAGCGGGCGAGGTCCTGCAGGTAGGGCCGGCTGAGGCCGATGCCCACCGTCTCCATGTCGAGAAGAAGCGGCAGGAGGGGCAGTTCGATTTCCTCGAACAGCTTCTGCAGGCTCGGTTCGGCCGCCAGGCGGGGCCGGAACCGCTCGAGCAGGTGCATCGTCAGCAGAACGTCCTGACAGCCGTACTGGCTGGCCTCGAACAGCGTCACCTCGGCGAACGGCCGGGCCCCGGCCACCTCCTGGTAGGTCTGGACGGCGAACCCGAGCTGGTCGCGGGCCAGGTCCTTCAGCGCGTTCCCCGTCGTGGGGTCGAGGGTATAGGCGGCCAGCATGGTGTCGAAAAACCGCGCGGGCAGGGGAAACCCCTCGGCCTGCAGAAACGCCAGATCGAATTTCAGGTTGTGGCCAACCAGGGT
>CAZKPI010000531.1:0-4109 GCA_964554555.1 uncultured bacterium | reverse complement strand
AGCCTCCCCGGCCAGCCGGCGGGCCCGAACGGTGGCATCCTCGACCAGCCGCATCAGGGGTCCGAACCCCTGCAGAAGGTGGGCGGCGAGTTCCCGTGCCACCTCCGCCTTCCTCGCCAGGAGCTGGGCCTTGGCCTGCGCCGCCCCCCCGGTCAGCTGTTCGCGGAAGGACTTGATCACCTCCGAGGCGGCATCCGGCCTCAGCTGGCGGAAGAACGAGGGGGTGAGGGCCGCCGCGGCCAGCAGGAGATTGCCGTGCAGAAGGAAGCCGAGGGAGACCAGCGGAGCCAGCCGGGCCAGCAGGGAAGGGCCGCCCAGATCGGGCCCGGCCAGCGCCGGAAGCCGGGGCAGGGCCACCGGGGGCCGCTCCCCTGCCGTTCCCGCCGCTAACGACGGGTCGGCCCGCGAGTCGAGACGGGCCACCGCCCGGGCCAGTTCCGACGCCAGCTGGCCGGCCAGGGGAGTCAGCCGGCGGGCCAGTTCGTCGATCTGGCCCTGCACGAACGATTGCAGGCGGTCCCGGAAGAGGTGTTCCAGTTCCTTCTGCTTGCGTTCGTCCGTCGCGTCCATCTGCAAAACACGGCAGATCGACTCGGCAAGGTCGTCCAGGGAGGGCTGGGCCGGCCCGCGGGCGATCTCGAAGACGAGGCTTTCCGCCTCCAGCTGGAACCGTTTCTCCAGGCGGGCCTTCTCGGCAAGCACCGCCTGGCACTCCTGCTCGAGACCGGCCGCCATGTCCGACCGCTGGGACGAGGTCTTTTCCAGCAAAGAGGCCTCCCAGGCGATCCCGCGCTCGAGTTCCGCCAGGTAGGACCCGAACAGACCGAGCGGGACGTCGATCAGCCCGGCCCACCGCCCCTCCACCAGGTCACGGGCCAGGGCGTCGAGGAAGTCGGGAATGCCCGAGGCGGCGGCGCGGGCCGCATCCCCGGCCTGCCGGGCCTCCAGAAAGACCCGGGCCGACACGCCGTGCAGGCGGGCATCGGGCAGGACCTGGTCGAGCTGTTCCTGGCAGTAGGCCAGCGCCTCCTCGCGCTGTTCATCGGAGGCGAGCCGGTCGAGGGCGTTGACCACGAACCACAGTTTCCGGATGTGGTATTTCAGGACGCCGCTGGTCAGGAACCGCATCTCCGAGTCGGAGAACGGCTGGCCGGCGTTGAGCACGAACAACACCCCGTCCGACCGCGGAATGAACTCCTCGGTCAGCCGCCGCCTGACCTCATCGGTGTCGTTGACGCCCGGGGTGTCGACCAGGACGACCCCGTCCTGGAGCAGGGGCAGGGGATACTCGATCTCCAGGTGCGCGATCTTCGCCGCCTCGGGGTTCTTCTTGGTGGCGATCTTCTGCAGGTCCGCGGGAGGCACTTCGCGACTGCCGCCCTCGCGATAGTGGATGACCGCCCGCGGGGTCGGGCCGTACCGCACGATGCACAGGGCGGCCGTGCAGACCAGGGCGGCCTTGGGGAGAAGGTCGGCCCCCAGCAGGGCGTTGATCAGGGTGGACTTGCCCCGCTTGATCTCGCCCAGCACCGAGACGAAGAAACGTTCCTCCGCCAGGCGGCGGTCGAGGTCCTGGCAGACCTGGACGAGCCCGGAGAACCCCAGGTCGTCGGCCAGCGCCCGGGTCTCCCCGATCAACTGCCGCAGTCGCCCCTGGAATGCCCTGTAGGAAGCCAGATTCACCCGCGAATCCCTCCTCGTTCCGCCGGCGCGGATCCTCTTCCCGGGCATGATACCACAGCCCGGAGCCCCGTTACCCGGGCCGCCTGTCCCGGCCCGGGCCAACGCCAGCCGTGGAACCGCGGTCAGAGCGGGAGGAGCTCCGCTCCTCCCCGCCCCTGAACCCCTGTTCTCTTCCGGCCGAACCTGCCGCGTTCGACAGGCCGCCCGCCCCCTCCCCGACCCTCCCGGCGGTGCGTCCCGTCTGCCAATGCCGGCATCAGGGCGATTTGCCTCTGCGCTGTGTCCCGTCCCCGTCCCGGGGAGCCCTGAAGAGGAGTGAGGGGGCCAGCAATTCTTATCATGTGATCTGAAGCGGGTTTCCACGCAACCTCGGTCTGATTTGCCGATGGGGCCATGGCCTGCGGAAATCACTGTTCACCGGAGAAGCATGGGATCGCGGAGTGGGAATTCCGGCGAGGGGGCGGAGCCGGTTGGCAGGGGAAGGGCATTCCTGTATGATGGAACCGGCGGCCGGCCCGGGGCCGCCGAATCCACGCCGAGGATGCCGAGTGCCCGAAGACGTCCGGCTCACCACTCCGGAGAACATCGAGATCCGGTTCCCCCTCGCGGGCTTCTTCACCCGCGGCAAGGCCTTCTTCTACGACTGCCTCTACCAGTTCCTCCTGTCGATGGGCATCGTCTACCTCTGCGTCGAATGGCTGTCCCACACCCCGCTCGGCTTCCTCGCCGCGCCGCTGTCCATCGCCCTCACGTTCCTGGCGGTCTGGGGGTATCACATCCTGTTCGAAATCTTCCACGACGGCCAGACGCCGGGCAAGCGCCACTTTGGCATCCGCGTCGTCACCCTCGACGGTCAGCGCATCGAGTTCTTCCCCTCGATGGTCCGCAACCTCGCCCGCATCGTCGATTTCCTGCCGTTCGGGTTCGTCGCCGGCGCGGTGGCGATGCTGGCCACCCGCCACCACCAGCGGATCGGCGATTTGTTCTCCCGCACCATGGTCATCCGCGACCGGGCCCCCCGCGGGGCCGCGGCCCCCGCCGCACCGCCAGCCGCCGCCCTCCCCGACCTCCCCGGCAGGAGATTCACCGTCCATGGCCGCCAACGAGTTTGAATCCTGCCTCCTGAAGATCGAGGGCACCGATCCCGCCGCGCGCCAGGAGGCGGTGCTCGACCTGCGGCGGTTCCCCGAACCCCGGGCCCTGGCCGTTCTCCAATCCCTCACCAACGATGCTGACCCCGTCATCCGGGATTTCGCCGCCGAAGGGGCCGCCCGCCTGACCCGGGCTGGGGTCCGCCGGCGCCGCCCTCCTGCCGAGGCCCCCCGCGTGCTGGTCAGCCTCGAATCCCCTCTCGAGGTGGCCGACGAGGTCGTCTGCATCTTCCGCCGCAACGCCGCCGCCATCATGTCCGCCGCCCTTCTCGCCGGCGTGATGAAACTGGGGGTCGGCGGCGTCTACCTGCTCTCGCCCTTCCTGTTTGATGCGGTCCGGCCCGTGGAAGACAGCCTGACCGGCATGGGGCCCCTCCTGGTCATCATCCACCAGCTCGTCTTTCGGCCGTTCGCCTGGCTGACCGTGGGCCGGGCCTTCATGGCCGGGTTCCCCGACCCGGCCGTCCGGCAACAGTCGCGGGTGCCCTGGCAATCCTGGGAATACTGGGCCTTCCTGCCCGCCAACCTCGTGCAGGCGACCCCCGTGTGCGCCGCCGCCGTCGTCATGCTCATGCCCGGCCGTCCCGATGACCTGCTCCTCCTGCGCACCGCCGCCGTCGCCTTCCTGGCCTGGTTCGCCTACGCCAGCATCGCCCTGCTCCCCCTGCAGTTGATCCACTCCGGCCGCAGTGCCGAGGCGGTCGGCCATGCCCTCCGGTTCTACTGGTCCCGCGGCGCCGCCGTCCGCTCCCTGATGCCGACCTTCCTGCTTCACCTCAGCCTGCTCTATCTCCTGATTTTCCTCAACTTCCGGATGTTCTGGCCGATCGCCGCGTCCTTTGAAGTGGTGCAGAGCGTCGGCTGTCTCCTGATCGCGGATGTCCTGCTCGACCCTTTCTGGATCGGCTTCCGCATCCTGGTCACCCGCCTGGCGGGGGAAGGGAACGCATGAGACGCGCCGCCAGCCTCCTGCTGACCCTGGTCTGCCTCCTGGCCGCCCTGCCCGCCTGGCCGCTGGATATCGGCCAGTTCCGGAGCTGGACCGAAGAGATCCGGGCCGACCGGGCCCGGCTGTCGGAAAAGGGGTTCAAACCCGACATGGAGTTCCGGGGCCGGGTCCGCCGCTTCACGGCCGTCGGGTCCGTCGAAACCTCGCGCGGCCCCGTGACCGTCGACCTCTCCTGGATCGACCCCGCCCTCGAGGCCATCGACCGGGAAAAGAACCCCCGCCAGCGCCGCGCCGCCATCGAGGCCCTGTCCGACACCCTGGCCGGC
>CAZKPI010000530.1:2458-4109 GCA_964554555.1 uncultured bacterium | reverse complement strand
CGGCCGGCGGCCATCCGCGGCGGCCGCGGGGGCGCGCGGCCGGTCCCGTGCCGGCCGGGTTCCCGTGGGAGTGCGCTGTTCATGCTGTTGACCGTGGTCGGCATGCTCTACATCTTCGGCACCATGTTCGTCTCCTACATGACCCAGGAGCGCGGCCAGACCCTGCGGCAGGGCGACAGCATCTTCGCCTTCTACCTGGCCGGAGCCGGGGTCGAGAAGGCCATGGTCAAACTCCGGGAGCTGTTTTCCGAGAAGCTGGTGACCGAGGACGGCGAGATCAACGACCGCATCCTCAGTCTGCTCGACATCGACCGGGCCGAGAACTTCCAGCTCAAGGTCGAGATCGAGGACGGGGAACTGATCAAGGGCGGGAAGGTCGAGGTGCTGGTCGAGGTCAACAACCTCAAGCAGACCCCCTTCAAGACCTACATCGACGAGTATGAGGAAGTTCCTTCCCAGCTGAAGATCTATCGCAAGGAAAACCGTGACACCTACGCCGACAAGGCCCTCGGCGGCTGGGACGGCCACCTGCGGTTCGTCTCGACCGCCACCTTCCGGCGGGCCTCCAAACGCATCGAGGTGGTGCGCGACCTGAAGGTCAGCGACCTGACGCCGCCGGCCGAGAACTATACGCTGTTCATCAGCGGGAAGAAGGATGAATACCTGAAGGAGGGCGAGTTCCGGGTCCGCAACTGGAGCGTGGTGCGGTCATTGAAGGACATGATCGACGATGTCATCAAGAAGACCAACGAGGCGTTCCAGGAGACGCTGGGCAACAGCGCCGAGAATCTGTTCTGGGAGCCCAACACGGTCACCATGATCAACTTCGAGGGTGATGTCAAGGTCAAGGTGCTGAAGGTCATCCGCAAGCTGGTCATGGGCGTCACCGACGTCAAGATCAAGGATTTCGTCGACACCACCATCCAGAAACTGCACCCCTATCTGTGGGGCAAGATCCGCACCAACGGCCGTCTGCACGTCTACCTGCCTTTCTTTGCCGCTGACGACATCATCAACTACTTCGAGGACAACTCGATCTTCTCGCACCAGCGGCCCGAAATCGGCTACCTGTTCTGCAACAACCAGATCCATGACCCGTATCTCAGCAAATACACCTATTATGAGGGCGAGATCATCCGCTACTACCAGAAACTCAAGCCCTACGTGCTCGGCATCACCGAGACCCCGTATCCGAGTTCCGACCCCTACACGATCAACACCAAGTTCGACTTCGTCTCCCGGTATCCCAACAAGCTCGAGCCTCTCCAGCTCGAGCGCATCAAGAAGAACGGCAAGGAGTTCTGCCACGAATTCCACGAGGGCGACCTCGTGCTGAAGGGAACCTACGCCAAGCCGGCCTCGGTCTGGGGCATCGTCTGGGTGCAGGGGAACGTCTACATTGGCGGCCGCATCAGCGGCCAGGGCATGATCATCACCGAGGGCAACATCATCATCACCGACAATGTCATCCACGACAGCGCGGAGAGTTTCCTGTCGCTGGTCGCCATCAACGGGCTCGTCACCTTCTCGACCGGCCTGACCAAGGCCAAGATCGAGTCGGCTATCTACGCCAAGGAGAGCATCAAGGGCGGCCAGCAGGTGTCCATCCTCGGCAACCTGGTCGTCGAGAACCTCAACCGCCAGGAGAAGG